>CAYUES010000006.1:1005-37283 GCA_964443885.1 uncultured Pseudomonadales bacterium | reverse complement strand
TTTTTCACGGTTTATCCGAAAACTTACAAACTGCAGTAAGTCGCACTAAAGAAGCACTTTCACCTACTAAAGAATTTAATATTTGGAGTTCACAAAACTACTTTGATGCCTTTGCTCTTGCCAGTTCTGATGAAGACAAAGCAAAAGTATATGCCCAGCTTGATCCTGATTTAGAGTCTCTCCTCGATGAACACTGTTTCAATAAATTGTCAGTCTGCTATGAATATGGCACCAATGGTATTCGGAATGGATACAGCCAAAGTATGAGCGAGATTGCTGAAAATTTCTTGCAGCTGATGCAGGCTCAAGGTCGTCCCCTTGAGCGCGCGGAATTAGAACTTTTAGTAGCAAAGTATGCCGAAGCCTGGATCGCTAATCCGGCAGTTACAGTCGGTGAAAAAATTGTCTTTATTAGCCCACGCGGTAGCGAAGCTGAGCTCTATCCAGGCTTAAAAGCAGAAAACCAAGTCTTCGTAAATGTTTTAGAAAAAACTAAAACTGGCGTGCTTTTTTATGAGTTCCGCAACTACGATTCACACGCTGATTTACCACCGCTACAAGGTAGGATTTTAGAAAAATCTGGCGGATTTCCTCAGCAAATCACTACTCAACATGCCAGGTATCATACCCAGCCAATTATCTCTAATTTTTTGCATCTTCCCACTCATTTTACTCTTGAAAAGATTATTTCTGAAGTTCACTTTAATAAACAAAAGTGGCCAGTAAACATTGATACACAGATCCCAAGAATCAGTGAGACTGTCACAAATGAAAAAAGCCTCACTATTCGCAAATTCTGTACCAAAAAATTTACAGCGCTTGCAACTTCAAACCTGTCTCATCAAGAAAAAGTTGCTGCTTTTGATGTGCTTATCCGATTAGTTCGTAAAGAAGTAAATAAATGGGTCGAAAATAATGCCACTAATTATGATTCAGCAAAGCAAATTGCCTATACCTTGAATCTAGAAAGTATTGTTCCTGTCTGGGAAGCAGTTTGCAAAGAAAATCGTGGTGAAAAGCTAGGCTCTACAGAAAAAGATGCCATACATGCTTTTAATACTGTTACCCAGCTAAGTGCAGAGCTACCTTTCAAAAGAATTTCTAGCCTGGCTCATTGCATTGTCGGTAATCCAAACAATCTATTAAACATCTCCAATATAAACCCAATTGGTGGTTCTTTAAATGGATCGTTTGAACTTAAAAATCCTTGGATACTCGAGCTTTCTTCAACGGAAATCCAAACGAAAATTACCGAACTTGAGCGGTATGTTCCAATCACTTTACAAGGCAAAACTTGGTATGTTCCTCCTGAGTACCTAACCGGCAAAGGCTGTTATGTAGATTCAGTCACCGGCAAAGCAATGGGACCATGTGATCAACCGCTTGGTGAGTACTTTACAAATAGTTCAGGACAACTTGAACGAGATATGGCGCTTCCTGCCGATGAATACTTCCAACTGCTTGCTGAACTTAAGTCTTCTAAAGATAGTACAAGCGCAACAGAAAACTTAAATACCGATCAGCAAGAAAAAGTTAGAAAACTCTACTTTAGTCTACTAAAGTATTTGTTTTTGCCGACTGCTTCTCCAGAGAGAATCCTACTGAGTGGCGATATTTTACGCAATAAAAGCGAAATTAAAGAAGAATTTGTAGCTATTCACAGCCACTTGCGTTCGGCTCTGATGCCAATGCAAGGCTTGCTCTTGTATCTCGTTACTCTCTCTCATTCAAATCGTGCAGAACTAGAAATTCTGGAGACTGCTGTGGAAACACCAACGCACCAAATAGATGGCTTTACCAGCGCTTCTTTTAGTTATAGTTTGAATTAAAAACGGTACGTAGTCGTGCCTACTACCAGCACAGTCCCAAACGGTTCTGCTACTCAACACCCACCAGCTTTTTTAAGCGTGAAACATTCTCTGCATCAGGGCCTTCTTCAGCAATGCCGGGCACTTCCAAGATCATCGGTATGGCCTGCACCTCAGGTAAATTCAAGAAATACTTCATGTCTGCCAGGGGAATTAAGCCATCACCCAGGTTTTGATGACGGTCGCGCCCACTGCCAAATGGATCTTTACTGTCATTGGTGTGAATACACTTGAGGGTGTCCCACAAACCATTGGCGGTAATTGTTTCAGCAGCAGATAACGCACCACGGCGGTGTGAATTTTTGAGATCTTTTTCCTTGATACCATCGGAACTCAACTCTGGTGCGACTGTTCCTAAATAATAACCTGAGGCATGGGCATGACAAGTATCCATGCACCAACCAATTCGACCCTTACTCACAAACTTTCCAGCACTCTCTACCCGCTCTAAAATTTCTTTAATTTCACGAAAATCGTCACCGACTTTGCCGTTTTGGCCAGCCGCGTTTTCAATTAAAAAGCAAGAATTCTCAGGTGTTTGCTTGAGCAAATCACTGATCAGCTCCACCACTTGGTCACGAGCACTTTCCCAACCCCGACCCTGGTGGCTACCGACATGAACGACTACTCCCCCACCCTGAATTGCCGCATCAAACTCAAGTTCGTACTTGAGGGATTTGAATGATTTTTCAAGATTTTCTGGCTTATCGCTCGCTAGATTAACCAAGTACAACGCGTGGGTTATGACTGGTGAAATACCCAGTTTTTCGCGGGCAGCAAAAAACTCTGGCGTGACAACAGCCTCAATTGAACGGCGCTGCCAAATACGCGGACTACCTGAAAAAACTTGTAAGGCATTGCAACCGATCTCGGCTGCTTTCTCGACAGCTTTATGCAGTCCTTCGCCACCACCAGATAAATGTGCACCGATTTTTCTCGTCATATTTGTGTAGAATACCATAAGTATGGAACAGATACCTATCGACCCTTTTATCTTTTACTGTGAAAATCGTGAAGAAGCGCAACGAATTAAACAAGAGATTTTCACGCATCACATTTATTTTTTTGAAACTGAAAATCCCGCGCCAGTTATCATTGATGCAGGCGCCCATATTGGCTTAGCTACTTTGTACTTCAAAAAACTGTATCCCGCGGCACAGATTACCGCAATTGAACCACATCCAGCTTCTTTCAAGATTTTACAGAAAAATATTGCTGAGAACTATATCGAGGATGTAACGCTCATTAATGCCGCTCTTTCCGCTGGATCAGGCACCGAAAAGACCTTGTATGCCGATACCGAGTTCAACTGGTTTAGTACCGCTTCTTTTCACGAAAATGCCTGGAATGGCTCACAGAAGACTGCTAGCCTGGCAGTACCAGCACTTTCACTTACTAAAGTGCTTGAAAATATTGGTAAACCAATTGATTTATTGAAAATAGATATTGAGGGAGCTGAGCAGTCTGTTTTGCTTGAAGCTCGAAATAATCTGGCAAAAGTTGCGCATATTATCTGTGAGTTTCATACCACGACCAATCAGAATCGTGAACAGTTTATTACGTTCTTGAAAGCCCAAGGCTACACGGTCACCCATGAAGATAAAAAAGAACGGTTTCACGCACCGCGCCAACTAGAAATGATTGAAGCGGTGCGTGAGTAGCTCGAGTCAAACGGAGTGTTATTCGCGATCAACATTTTGTTTACCAGCAACATCTGGGACGCTAAAAGTAGCTGCCGTATCTGCGGTAGAATCTGCAGTTTTTGTTAAATTTAAACTAGTAATTTCTGGCAATTTACCAGGATCTGTGGCTCCCAGTGCTTTAGCCACTGCATGGGCAAATTTATCAAGTGGCGTCACTCTTCCATAGGTGCCGAGTTCGTTCTGTCTGGTTTCTTGATTTATCATGAGTACCTTTCTGCCTTCGTCAATTTGTATGATAAATTCACACGAAGACACAGCTTTATTCTACTCCACAATCGATTAGTTGCAACTTTTTTCTTCCTCGAGTTACGCGTTTTGCTCCGGGAACGGAATCGCACAAACCTGCCTCGTTGGATCGTCAAAATCTTCTAAATCAAATTCTGCAAGTGATTTTTGCGTAACAACTCTCCGTCCACCGTAAAAATGACCGTTCATTTTGCTCTGCGCAAAGTCTTGCAACGTCCATACCACCACGCTCGGATCTGCAGGATCTTTTCGTTTAATACAGTGTAAAAGCTGTGCCTGCCCTACTTCATTTTTATCTACTACCACAGCAATATGTAAATCCATTTGCTTCGCAACTGGATCTTTATAAAAAAACAAAATATCCCCAATTTGCGGTCTTTCCGTAGCAAAATCAATCCCTCGTAAAAACCGCGTATCTGCCCAGATATGACTTGAAAGATACTCTTTAGGCAAAGACAGCAAACACAACTCTTCCAACACCCAGTGCGCAAATAATTGACAGTTCAGCCCTACACTTTCGATTTCCTCCAGAGTTAAACCATCATAGGTCGGCCCAACTACTTTAGCGTATTGAAGTGACCCTTCAGCTAGTCCAATGTGTTCTACTGAAAACATAGCTACTTAAACAGCGGAAACTTAGTCGCCATTGCTTTGACTTCTTTGCGAATCTTGAGTAGGGTTTTGTCTGCCAAGGCTCGTTTGCGGAAGTCTTTCAAGAAAGTCTGACGTGCCTTGGGGTCGGTTGGGAGCGTTTCTGATTTGACGTGCTCGATAACTTGGAC
The DNA here is from genome assembly GCA_964443885.1 of uncultured Pseudomonadales bacterium. Taxonomy (GTDB): domain Bacteria; phylum Patescibacteriota; class Microgenomatia; order UBA1400; family PJMF01; genus OMIS01. The sequence goes on along the minus strand of CAYUES010000006.1, from coordinate 32,684 downwards.
AATCCACTGGGCAATTTGGCGCATTTCCTTCTCTTTCATGCCGCGAGTGGTAACGAGCGGCGTCCCGACCCGAATGCCTGACGGATAAAATGGCGAGCCTTTTTCAGTTGGCACCGTATTTCGATTGGCATAAATACCCGCTACATCCATCGCAAATGCAACTTGCGTCCCCAAACTGACCCCAGATGGTGTTAAATCAATCACCATCAAGTGCGTCTCGGTTCCTCCCCCTACCAAGCTAATGCCGTTTTTGAGAAACTCAGCCGCCATGGCATCGGCATTTTTACGAATTTGTTGGGCATATTTCTTGAACCCAGGCTTGGCAGCTTCTGCCGCCGCCACCGCGATTCCCGCACTTGTTGCATTGTGCGGACCACCTTGCAGCCCCGGAATAATTGCTGAATCAATTTTTTTACCCAGGTCAGGATCCCGCTTGAGGCCACGCGGTGTGACCATAATCATCGCCCCCCGAGGACCGCGGAACGTCTTGTGAGTGGTACTCATAATCACGTCCACTTCAGGCACCGGGTTTGGATGCTCTCCCCCGATCACTAAACCAGTCACGTGCGAAATATCAGCTACCAGCCAAGCTCCCACCAGATCAGCAATTCGTCTGAACTCTGCAAAATCGAGCTTAAACGGATAGGCAGTATTGCCCGCCACGATCACTTTTGGCTTGTGTTTTTTTGCTAAGGCTTCAACTTCAGCAAAATCAATCCGCGCGTCTTCAGTTACACCATACTGGACCGAGTTATAGAATCGGCCAGAAGCAGTCACATCTGGATGCCCATGGGTTAAATGGCCGCCCATCGAGAGCTTCAAGCCCATCAACGTCTCGCCTGGCTTCATCAGTGCAAAGTAAATTGCAAAGTTGGCAGGACTACCAGAATATGGCTGGACGTTGACGTACGGCACTTTAAATAGCTCTTTAACTCGATCAATCGCCGCTTGTTCGATCTGGTCGACAATTTGGTTGCCTTCATAGTAGCGGCGTCCCGGGTAGCCTTCGGCATACTTATTGGACAAGCACGTACTCAAGACTGCTGAAACTTCTGGAGAAGTATTATTTTCTGATGGAATCAAACCAATCATCTCGGTTTGACGTTTTTCTTCTTGGGTTATTAACTTAAAAATTGGATCGCTCATGTGGCCTTTATTATATTTTTTACGTATAGAAACTATTCGATGTGTAGACAACTACTAGAGTTGTACTACGACAAAAACTGGCTGTCTAGCAGCGGGCAGTAGAAAAGGCGGTGAGGTAGATAAAACGTGCTTTAATCACGAGAACTTTCAAACATAGCTACTTGATAGCCTATATGGTTGGCTCACAATTGTAAAGTTGGGTTTTTCCAAGCCAACCTTGCAGTACACCACCTACATTTGCAGCTTCCTTGACATATTTCGATACAATAACACGCTCTTCTCGTGCTATAATCACCCTCCAATATGACCTCTTTTGACCCTACTTCTGCACTCCATAAAGAATATGAGCCCGCTTCTGTTCAGGCTATGGATGCTGAAACATACCGTACAGAACAAAAACATGGGCTTACACTTCGAGAGATGATTGTGCAAGCTGAAGAAATTAAAGATGCACGCAAAACAACGTTACTGATTACTCAGGACTGGGAGTTAATTAACTACCATGAATATCGAGAACAGACAATTATTGGTCGGATTGAAATTGGCATCTATCCAGATCCTAAAGACCATAAAATAGAAGATCTGCGTATCCATCGGCTTGAAATAGACTTTACCGGTTACGATCCAAATTTTGGTGGTGGCATTGAAAGCTACTTCCTCGACTATCTTGGGCATTGGTTGAAGGTATACAAACACCCTACCCTTTTTAAATATGATGTAAAACGTATAAAAAACATTCCTCTGGAAGGTTTCCCAGAGGCACAAGTTGAACTTCGCTATACAGAATAATGTTTATTGTCAGTACTACTTCGGTACCTGAACAACACGTTTTAAGTTAAAAACTCTTCTACTGGATTTTGAGCTTCACCATTTATCCACTTCGTCCAGATTTCTTCATTTTGAGTATTGCCACCGAGTAGATCACCAACTGCAGAGACTAGTTGTCCAACGAATAACGTCATTGCGTGTTCGCCTCTAGTTGAGACCGTTTCTTGAATAAATGCTAAGAGCGTATTACTCACAATCTCAAATTGAGTAGCAACTACTCCATTGAGGCGGTTAATAACTTCTTCAGCTAAATCAAGTTGCTTAGTAATTTCTACCACCAGCGCAATGCAACTTAAGGCGAAAACTGAGTAGCTTGGAATACTCAATCTATCTGCAATCGTTAAACTAGCAATTTGATGGAGCATCTTCATTTCACTAAAATAATCTATAAAGTCAGCTGTTGTTAACGGTCTATTTTCTAGGTCCGCCTCATTTGATTCAGTTACTGTGTTGTCTCGTAAATGTTCAAACGGGGCCAACTTTGAATGCAAAAGTTTTACTAAATCATCAATTGTAATAATCTTATTTTCAACTAATTCAAAAACGTGATGGTACTTAATAACCAATGAAAATAGCTCAGCTACCTCACCAGCATCTTTTTCACGCATTTTGAATGTATCTAGCAGGTATTTTTGCAGTAGCTCTCTGACTATATAGGCACTAACATGCGCATGGTCTTGATAGATATCTCGGGTTACAACCACAGACTGATTTCCTGCTTCGTCAGTTATGATTTTGGACGCAGTGATCGCTTTTCCAATATCATGCAGGACATTAAGGCGTTGTTGTATCATCTCGAATTGAGTCCCTGGAACTTGATTTTCAATAGCAGCAACATCTAGGGCATGTTGTGCAGGGTTGTGGGGATGGGCTGGTGAACGAGGAATTTCCTCATTATTATTAGCTATGAAGATCGGCATGCCCCGCTCGCCAGGAGCACTACCCAGAAGGATATTGACCATCACTTGGAAAGAACTTGGCACTTCACGCCCATGGGTATCTTTTCTAGAAGAACTATATTCCTGATGATTTTGCTGGGCCGTTTTAATGAAATGTGTCATTAATTTATTAAATGCAGCAAAATCAGAGATGAAGTTTGGCCACTCTAACCCAATAATTTCATTTCCATCTTCAGAAATAGTAACTGTGAAGCCCTTTTGCTTTAAGAACTCACTTTGACGGGCAACATCTTGCGGACCTGGATTAAAATATGACTCAGCAACTAACTCGCGCTCGCGTTGTTTGGCTGCAGCAGCAGCTTGTTCAGCCGCACGAGCAACTTCACTTGTGCGAGCACGCTCTTGAAATCCACCGACATCGGACTTAGGAGATCTTCTTCTCTCTTCATTCGGTAGTGGTATATCTTTATATCTGCTCATAGATTTTCCTACAAAAAAAACACCTTTGTATTTTCAGCTCGGCTTGGTTTCCTCAGGTTTCTTTCCTGATTTGTTACTTGGGAGCGAAAACATTTATGGTGTTTCCGCAGTTCAACATTTCTATAGGCTTATTATATACACAATCGATGCATCTGTAAAGCCTGCATGCTTTTTGTTATTCTTGCTCGTTCTATCCTCCTCACGTTTGTTTTACTATTTCGTTCTAAACTCCGCCAGCCAGTGCTCTTTAACCCCCAGTTGTAGCAACCGCTGGTGCTGTTCAGATTGGTCGATCCCCACGTACGTCCAGCGCAATTGCAGGTACCTGACCGTTTCCATCGCCTCGAACGGAAAAACTACCCAGTCACTCGTCTGTTGCCCAAAGTACTCAGGTACAACTTTGCTTCTTTCCTTGTAGTACAGCGTTGAAGTAGTCACTTTGCCTGCACCTGACTTTTCTAAGTAGTCTTTCGCAAACTCCAGCGATATGCCGCTGTCGGCTACATCATCAAATAACAGCACCTCTTTGCCGGCAATTGACTCGAGTGGTGCAATATCCTGGTACACCTCCGGGACTTGGGCGTGCGTTCCAATATCGGTATAAAAACGTACCCCAATACTCAAAATAACGGGAATTTGTAAAAAATCAGCTAAAATTCGTGCTAAGGGGAAGCCACCCTTCGCCAAAGTCACTAAAATTGGAAAGTGATGACCATCCTCTTTGATCTGCAACGAGACCTGAAAAGTAAGTTCAGTTAACTCATCCCAATTGGGAATTGAGTACAAAACTTGATCGCCAGGGAATCTGACGACAGAAGAAGAGTTAGGAGCCATACACTACTATATCTGCGAAAGTTAGAAGATTACAATGAGCAATTTTTATGTAAAATTCTGAAAAGTTTTGAACGTATATTTTTGCACGTCAAGCTGTTTTACGCTTGCTTTTTCTCGAGTGAATTAAGCGCTGCTTGGAGCTCATCATCGAGTGGTGCTTCCACAGTGATGGTTTCTTTGCTGCGAGGATGCTGAAAGGTAATGCTACTGGCATGGAGAAACTGGCGTGGACACCACAACAAGTCTGCTCTCCCCCGCCATTTGTTGGTATAGACCTGATCCGCCACCAGCGCATGCTGTAAAAAGGCAAAGTGCACACGGATCTGGTGCGTGCGCCCAGTTTTTGGGAACGCGTGGAGCAAACTGAACTCGCCGTAGCTTTCATACTCACGGACAAGTTGTGCGTCTGTTCTGCCCCTTTCGAGGTCGTGCAGGCGCAACAACGGCACTAATTTTTCACGAGGGAAAGAATACTGAGCTACTACTTCGTACTCAGTTTCTGCTGGTTTACCACTGGCTGATACTTGGAACTTACTGCGGTTTGTCATCGAACGCATCATCGGCATCTTGATCTTGTCTTTTTTGACTGACAGTGCGCCGTGTACCAAACAGGTATATTCTTTGCGAGTTTCCCGTACTTTAAATTGATGCATCAAGCCCACTAGCGCTCCAGGATTTTTCGCTAGCACCAAGACGCCACTCGTGTCTTTATCTAATCGATGCACAATGCCATTTCGACTAGCAAAAATTTCCTGTGGATTGCCATACTCTTCTGTGAAGTCATCAGGGATCATGCTATACCAGTCATCTGTAGTGAGCTTACCAGCGGCTGCTTGCTCCTTGAGATACTTTTTCATCCAACCCTGCACTGTTTCGACATGAACTGACTCAGCCTCATTGACAACCACACCTGCTGGTTTATTAATAACCAAGATATCATCATCTTCATAAATAATTGGAAATAGGCTTTGTGACATAGTATTTTGCAGATCGAAGTAAAACTAGTAACTTGTTTTTTTTCTTTTGTAAAAAGAATAGAGCTCTTCGCCAACAATCAAAACGATTGCGAGCGCGATGTACCAATCCGCAAGGTTATTATAAATGCCAAAGCCAGGAAGTGGTAACCAATCTCGAACCGATCCGATAACTATTCTATCTCCTACATTTGAAACAGCTCCTGCAAAAAACAACACCTCTGCTAGGGGATTTTTCAACCAAACAGTTTTGAAAATCCGATACGTAAGTATTAGCACTATGATTGTAAAGCCAACAATTGCTACCATCGGTACCTGCGAAAGCAATCCAAATGAAACTCCGTCATTCAAAGTAACACCAACACTGTGAGTGGCAGAATATTTGCTGTATTGATCAATACAAATTAATATGATGAAAAGAATAAATCTAAGTGAATTACTATGAAGTATATTGAAATTCATACGCAACTTACTTGAGAGGTGGTGTTTCAGAACTCTCAAGCGTTGTACTGCTCGGTGTAGGTGTATCAGTAGTAGTACTTGATTTACTCACTTGCACCAAGTTATTACTTGAGTTAGTTTTGCGTTTTGCCAATGAACGACCTGAGCGGTTATACAGTAAAACAATTCCGAGAATAAAAGCAATTAAAGCTAAGATGCGATCTAAATCAATGCCTGCGAGCATAAAAACTGGTGGTTTTACCCAACTCAGCAAAAAGTAAAAAAACGAAACCGCGATCAAAGTCATACTTACCAAAAATCCTGTTTGAGCAGTCTTTTTTCCTGCACGATACCACTCAAACGTCCGATACCGATACTCGACTCTATTCAAGTAAATTCCGAGGATCAAAAAGAAAACTGCCGCATATAACTGGGCAGGATGGTGTGGTTCAACTAGACCAGCAAAAGTAATGCCCACCGGTAGTGTAGTAGCTAAACCAACTGCTGTACCATCAAAAAACAGCCCAATATACGTCAAAGTTAGTCCACTAATCAGTGAAAGTACCCAAAAATCCATGACTTCAAAGATGTCCCATTTATTTTGCTTGGCAAATCGGTATAAATAGATAGTTGCTACCGCTAAACCAATGATTCCATTAATGCCGGGAAACATAAATACGTCGATCCACTTCAGCAACGAAGCACCAAAACGTTCATAATTGAGAATAATAAAACCAATCCGACCAGTCACGAAGCCTGCCAATGAAGCCAGAATAAAACCGTCGAAGAACTCACCTTCACCGTAGTGCTCTTCTCGACCTTTTCGCCAGAAAATAAAAGCGCTCATCAAGAATGCGAGCACCATAAAGATACTGAGAGTACGCAGTTCAAACGGGCCGTAGCTAAAAAGTACAGGAAACATACGAATACTATTGTATACTATATTTTGGTATGCTCTCTATCCCTCACGCACTCACCGGCGCTTTTGTTGCAAGTAAATTTGCCAATCCTTTGATCTATATTCCAATCACGCTTGCTGCACACTACCTCCAGGACTGGATTCCACACTGGGACGTGGGAACTGGGCTTTCCAAAGGCAAACGAAAACGAAGTACCGCCATTGTTTTGGAGTTGTTTGATCTGGCAATTACGGCTTGGTTGATTTATTTTTTTTGGTCTGGCTCTTGGAATGATCCCGCATCAATCCATATTTGGATTGGCGCCTTCGTGGGGTTACTTCCAGATTTTATGGAAGCACCGCGCAATTTTTTGAAGTGGGAACCATTTTTCTTAAAGCCATTCAATGAGTTCCATGGTAAATTCCACCACTCGATTCCGAATATGTGGCTTGGCCTTGCTCCCCAGATTATTCTGGTGATTGCGATTTATTTACTGAGGTAGGTTTGTCTAAGCGGAGTGCGTAGATGTGCATCGAGTCCACCATGATTAGAGTACAGATCTGCAAAAACTGCTGCTACTACTTCTAAGTTACCTAGATTTCTAAAACCAACTCCTTGTTCATTTGGAGCCAACGGTTTTTGAGAATCTACTGTTGCACAGACTGCTGCAGCTTTAGCTTCATTACTTGGTAGAGTGACTTCATGTGTATGCATAAGTAAGTTTGCGAAATGTGCCACTGGTCGGAATCGAACCGACACGAGTTTTAAGGCTCATGGGTTTTTGAGACCCACGCGTCTACCAATTCCGCCACAGTGGCAATATCAGAAGCTATAGTATAGCACTTAATTTTATCTTTCTTGAGGTAACTTGCATTTTTTTTCAATTTGAGTCATAGTGATTGCTTATGGAGATGCTCAGTAATTTAGCAGTGTCTATGTTTGATGTGACCAGCATGTGGTCGGTCGTCCTACGCGGTCTGGTTTGGCTGGTAATTGCCGGCGGAATCATTATTAGCACCGATACCCCTCATCCATACAAAAATACTTCACGTATTAAGCAAAACTTAGGCTTTATTTTGTTACTTATTGTAATTTCAGGAACGTTAATCTATCTGCTCTTTGGGTACTCTGCTGCGCCAAAGGTGTAAGTTATTTGCAACCGTAGCGAAAAAACCTCATTTTATTGTTAGAAAAAGCGCTTGTTGAACCTTTGCTACATCTGTCGCGCTTCCATACCATAAAATTTGATGCGATCGCCTTTAAAGTACAGATCAATATCACCCACCGAGCCGTTACGGTGCTTGGCAATTTTGAGGTTCACTGCTTCACGAATATCTTCATCTTTGCGATACAAGAACATCACCACGTCGGCATCTTGCTCGATAGATCCAGATTCACGCAGGTCAGACAGTTGCGGAATTCGCTCTCCCCGACTTTCAATTGCACGAGACAGTTGGGAAAGTGCCAAGACGGGAATACGGAGTTCACGAGCAATATTCTTCAAACCTTGAGAAATTTCCGCAACTTCCTGCACCCGATTATCCTTGGTACGACCTTGCGCCAGCTGTAAGTAGTCGACGACCAAGAAATCAATGTGATGTTCGGTCATCAAGCGACGCGCCCGTGTACGCATCTCAAAGATCGTCAAACCTGGTGAGTCATCAATGAAGATATTAGCGTCTGCCAAAACTCCCATCGCATCAGAGATCTTCATGAAGTCTTGACTATCTAGTCGGCCAGTTTTGAGGCGCCACGCGTCGATATCTGCCTGTGAGACCAGCAACCGATCTACTAACTCTTCTCGGCTCATTTCAAGTGAAAAGACGCCGACCCGCAGCTTTGAAGTTACCGCAGCATGATGAGCAATATTTAATGCAAACGCAGTTTTTCCCATACCCGGGCGGGCGGCCAAGATAATTAAGTTGGACTTTTGCAAGCCCGCTAGCATTCGGTCTAAATCCGCAAAACCAGTTGGTACACCGCGCAGTTCTCCACCATTACGTTGCAGTTCATCCAGCCGTTCAAAACTCTCTACTAAAGTGTCTTTAATACTCGTGAACGATTTGCCGCCATGATTTTGTGAAATGGCAAAGACTTTTTGTTCGGCAGCATCCAAAACTTCGTTGGATTCTTTACTTTCATCAAAGGCTTGTTCGGTTAGCTCACTTGAAATGGTAATAATTTTTCGTTTTACCGAAAGATTCGCCACCACGCGCGCGTACTCAGTGACGTTGGCGGCAGTCGATAAAATATTGGAAAGTCGCGCTAAAGCGGCTGTTCCGCCGGCTTCTTCGAGCTTTTTCATTTTCTTAAGTTGATCAGCAAGGGTGATGACATCGACGGGCTGGCGTTTCTCGTATAAATTTTCAATTGCCGCATAAATAGTTTGGTGAGCGGGATCATAGAAACTATCAGGATGAATGATGTCCGCCACTTTAACGAGCGAATCTGGATCCAAAAGGAGCGCTCCGATAAGCGAACGCTCGGCGTCAAGATCTTGTGGTGGTAGTTTGGGTCGTGCCATTTGTATCAACAGTCTAACATTGTTTTACGTAATTACTAAATATAGTTTTATAGTGGATCGATTTGTGTAAGGAGGCCCAGGAAGACGTCACTGGTACTTTGGAATTGAGTGAAGAGTAAATTATAGTCTGACTGCGCAGTCAGCTGTTGGCGAACGTCTCCTGAAGCAAATTGAGCCAGTATAAAAACTTATAATTGTTCTTGTAAAACAACAACTTCTGTTTCTTCTGGTAAGTCAGCCTTTTCAACATCTAGCTTAGCAACTGGAACAACTTCAACGCCGTACTCTTTGACAAACTGGGCGACCGTTTCGACTTCACTGAATAACTTTTCGTCATGTAGGTCAGTCTTGTAGTGCATTGGAATGACGATACTTGGCTCGAGCGCTCGAATCGCTTTGACTGCCTGGACAGAGTTGATGGTGTAGACGCCTCCAACTGGACAGAGCAAGATATCGACAGAGCCGATGTCTTCTTGCATGTCGGCAGTGATTTCATGCCCCAGGTCACCCAAGTGACAAATCCGTAAGTCATCAAGCAAAATTGTAAAAATAGTATTTGGACCACGCTCGGTACCTTTGGAGTTATCGTGAAACGAAGGCACCCCAAAAACCGAGATCCCACCCACTTCGTACTCGCCTGGTTTATTAATGATGAATGGTTTTTCACGTCGAGCAGTGCCTTTGACTTTGGCGACCGCATTGTGATCATGATGATCGTGTGAAACAGTCACCATATCACCAGAAACACTGGGCAAGGTTAACCCTATTGAGTTCTCGTATGGATCGGTCACAACTGTGCCGCGCCGTCCTTTTAACTTAAAACATGAGTGTCCGTGATAGGTTATTGTCATGCCGTAATAATACCACTGAGTTTGCGCAGATGCCACTCAGATCAAGATTCGCAGATAAGCGAACTATTACGTTCATCTTTCAAATATACGGTATAATGGTAAGAGCTGTATATGAAGAAAGAAATGCTTATCGCCATAGTGATCGGGTTTTTATTGGGTTTAATAATTACCTTTGGTGTCTATCGTCTTCGGGTGGCAGGAAACCGAAGCCAGTCCAATCTTATGCCTTCTCCAACCACTTCTGCCTCTCCTGCTGTGGACTCACTTATCACCATTCATAGCCCTGCAGAAGGAGCAATACAAGAAGAAAAATCAGCCACTGTAACTGGTAGTACCATTCCAGACTCATATGTAGTATTATTTGTGAATAATACAGAATACGTACGGCAAAGTGATGAGGTTGGGAATTTTAGTTTTGAAGTTGAGTTGGCAGATGGAAGCAATTTATTAACAGTTCATGTTCTCGCCGATGACGGCCAGGTAATTACCAAGGAACGTACGGTTATCGTGACCACTGTTTATAAAGAGCCACCGACAGAAACTGCCACACCAAGTGCCAGTCCTTCTCCAAGTGTGAGACCAACTGCACCAAGAGCCACTGCCACGCCAAGGCCGGCTACACCAGCACCTGCGACTCCTTAGTCTGCAGTTGCTACACCACAAATTATGCAAAATAAATGTAAAACTGCTCTTTTTTCATTTCTTTTTACCACATTCATAGTTATTAGCTCTCTTAACCCGACTTCAGTTTTGGCTGCTAATGCCAGCAAAAGCGCTAATACCGACTCTGATCCAGCTTCCTCTTCAGCTGAAGAAACTACTATGGAGTTAAAGCGCCGCATTGAAAAGGTCGTTGAAGAAAAACGCGAACAAATAAAAGGTGCGATTTCTAATCTTTTAGCTGATAAACACGGATTTGTTGGCGAGGTAAGTCGGCTCTCTCAAGAAGCGATCACCGTTCGTCAAAATGGCGACAGTCGGATAATTCCTCTCACTGAGAACTTAGTTATTTTACAAAAAGGTAAAAAAATAACCGCCGATCAAATTGAGGTTGGTAACTGGGTAACCGTTATGGGTAGTGGTTCAAGTGATAAATTTAACCCCGAGTTCATTCTCGTTTCAGATGAAGATTTACGCCCCAGAGAGCGTACCGTCGCTATTGGGACTCTCAATGAAGTTGGTCGAACTTCAGTGACCGTTACCCAACGAGGTAGCACAGAAGAACGCGAGTACCTGATTATAAAAACTTCTAAACTTGAAAATGTTGATGGTTCTGCTATTAAGCTCACAGACTTTGAAGAAGATTTATCTGTGCTGGTGATTGCAACAAAAAATACCAAAGATCAATGGGAAGTCGTTCGCATTCGCTCGGTAACTGATGTAAAATCAAGCAACTAATGAGCGCTGCATATCTCTCTCGAATTCAAACATTTCAAAAAAATCTCGCCTCTAATCAAGTGGTGCTCCTCTCCAAGCCTGCCGATATTTTTTATTTTACTGGGTTTGTCACACTTGTACCTGAGGAACGCGAAGCATACTTTTTGGTTAGCCCCACCACGGCCGAAGTTTTTCACACCTCTTTTTCGCCAGTTTCAAAAGTAGCTGGCATTTCGTATACGGCCAGCACTGACTTGGCCGGTGTATCCAAAAAAATCACCGAGCTAACTCGCACCGCACCAGAGGTAGCTGCTCGTGCAGCGGGCGAAGCAGCTAGAGTAACTAGCGCAGATCAGCAGAGCAACCAACCGAGTGAGTGGTATCTTTTGCTTGATTACAACAGTCTGTTTGTGCAAGAGTTTAAGGTTCTAGAAAAAATTGAAAAAATCGTTGTTGAACAGTTTTCATCGCAAAAAATTTGGCGACAACGGATGGTTAAAGATCAGTTTGAGATAACTGCCATTCAAAAGGCTTCTACGCTCACCCAGCATGCCTTTCGGCATATTCAATCATTTATTGAGGTCGGCAAAACCGAGCTTGAAGTGGCCTGGGAACTTGAGAATTTTATCAAAACGCACGGTGGAGTTTTGGCGTTCCCGACGATCGTGGCCTACGGCGCACACGCGGCGCTGCCCCATCACCAGCCAACCACTACTCCACTTGCACCAGAAATGCCAGTTTTGATTGATTTTGGTGCTAAAGTTGATAATTACTGCTCGGACATGACTCGCACGTTTTGGTTTGGGACACAGCCAACTGCCCAGTTTATCGAAGTCGAACGCGTTGTCAAAGAGGCTTATGCAGCAGCGCTGGCGATCTGCGAGCGTTTTGTGTACGAGGCTAAAGAAAGTAACGGTAGCATTATTCAGATTTCTGAAGTCGATCTTGCTGCCCGAAATGTTCTTGAAAAAGCTGGTTATGAGAAACACTTTATTCACACCACCGGGCATGGCTTGGGTATCGAGATTCACGAACAACCATCAGTCTATAAAAATACCACGACGTTGCTAGAAGCGGATATGATCTTTACGATCGAGCCGGGTGTGTACTTGCCTGAGGAAATTGGCTACCGCCATGAAAACACGATCTTGCTGACCCAAGAAAAAGTGATAGAGTTAACAAAATAATTTGCATATCACGGGTACTATTAATGTTACGATCTGAAGACCTACCAAGCGCTCGTCACCACACTCCATTTATTGATGGTAAGGGGACACCTTTGCAAATGGCATCACTTGTTGATACAGATACTTTTTCATTCCCTCCTCACCTTTTAGAATCTACAAAAATTGCACGAGTCCTCGAGCTGGTTATGAATAAGTACTTATTCTATTTATTGGCTGGTGCCGCTCATCCTACTGCTGCCACTGAGATTACCGAAAACATTTATCATAAAATCAGCCATACCAATGATGTAGTAAAGGCAGCTATTGAAGTCTATGCAGAGAATGAGGAATTAAGTTTGGAAGATGCAGTTTGTTTGGCTTTAGCTCACGATCTATCGAGAGCAGTCCAAGGTTGGTTCTTTAATAAATACTCTGATTCAGCAACCCGCATGAATCATGCTGAAGCTGGCGCAAAAGCATACGCCCAGTTTTTTCCAGAAGACACCAAGCTCATTGATGCAATTTTCAAACACAATCAGCTTGCGCCTGATAATCCAACGTATGCAGTTCGCTTTATTCGCGATATCGATAAAATATCTATCTGGCGCAGAATTTTTGATACTAAAGCCGCCACTGCATATAAATCGGTAGCGGGTGACAATGTTTCCAACATCGTCGTCACCTACTTCAGTAACAAAAAATCTGTCCCTAGAGAGCATGTGATCTCAGAAGCTGACGATTGGATTTGTTCGTTGGCTTGGATTTGGGATTTGAACTTTCAGAAAGCTCGGCTCGCCCTAGCTCAAGAGCATCTCCCAGAAAAAATTCTGGCCTACATTCAAAGTAACTTTACCGTTAAACCACACCAAGTAGTTTTATTGAAAAATGGTATCGCAGAATGGTATCAACATTTTGAACTAGGAACTGCGAATTTCCTGCCAGCGCGCCCAAATTCCCGTAGAGAGTAATCGTTGTGAAGATTCCTGCCCAATTGCCAGCTCGCCGATACTGACTTCCCCACTCTTTTCAGCCATCATTTCCTCGAGCAAATTGCCCAAAGTAATCGCCGAAGTACTAACCGCATAGGCATTGATCAATACAAACAGTGGTTTATCAGAAAGAACCTGGCGGCAAAGATCTAACAACAACGGCAGTGATTTTTTGAAGTCCCAAATTTCGCCATTCGGACCATGACCATAGACTGGTGGATCCATAATAATCCCATCGTACTTGGTGCCCCGGCGCGCTTCGCGCTCCATAAACGTGACGACATCATCGAGTATCCATCTAATCGAACGCTCGTCCAAACCAGAGGCGGCTTGATTCTTTTTTGCCCACCCAATTGAAGCGCGTGAGGCATCAACATGGGTGATCCTGGCGCCAGTTTTGGCGGCTACGATACTTGCGCCCCCGGTGTAAGCAAAAAGATTGAGGATGTTGGGGCGAGAGTCAGGTTGTTGGCTTCTTTGAGTATTATTGCTCGTGGCAGCGGCACCCGCGTCCTCTGCAGTTTCCTTAGCAGAACTTTGCTGAATGCGCTCTTCCAGCAACTCTCGGAACCAAGCCCAGTGCGCACTTTGTTCAGGGAAAATTCCGGTGTGTTTAAATGGTGAAAGTTTGGCCAAGAACGTCAAGTCTCGCCAGTGCATTGGCCATTCTTCTGGCAGTCGCTTGCGCGTTTGCCAGTTTCCTTTATCTTCAAAACTGCGCTCGAAAAATGCATCGGCTTTGCGCCACTCAGTTTCATTAAGCGATTTTTGCCATAAAATTTGTGGATCTGGCCGGGAAATTATAAACTCGCCAAACTGTTCGAGTTTTTCGCCATCGCCACTATCGATCAGTTTATAATCTTGCCAGTCTGCGGGTGTAACAATTGAAAAGTTGTGCATATCGCTATTATAGCTTGTCTTGGCTCGGAGCAGCAGCAGTAGCCTCTAAACGACGCTGGGTGTCTGCCCAAATCAAAACTTTATCCCAAACCTGCGGGTCTGTTACTTGCTGAGTAATTATCAAAAGATACAGCTCTTGCCACTGCAAGGCCAGGCTTTGGAAACAAGCATTTCTACATTCGTAGCGAATAAAGGCAGCCCAGTTTTCAGCACACGAACTCAAGATAAACTGGAGTGCTCGTTCCAGTTCTTGATCGGTGATGGTTACGGGTTGGAGTACAGCGCTGCGACGCTCAGAATGCTGCATAAATTCAATCTAAAACGGTAGACCTACTTCTTAGTTTTCTTCATTTCTGTGTCAATTTTAAAACCCTTGCCAACTTCCGTCTCTGTCTCAGAAAGTGGTGGATACTTTTTTGCATTTTTAATAATTTTGCGTTCAAACGCTTCTTCTAGATCAATTCCCAAGTCATCTGCATTCAATAATACCCACCATAAAACATCAACCAGCTCATCAGCTAGTGCTTCTTTACGCTCTTTGATCCGCTTTTTTAGCTCACTACCTGTGAAGTACTGGACGAGCTCGGCAAACTCCGCTGCTTCGATCAGCATGCCGAGGGCCATATCTTTGGGGCCGTGATATCGTTTCCAGCCGCGGGCTTTTCTAAATGCTACAATTCGTTTGGTGAGACTTTGAAAGGTATTCATCCTCGTATCATACCAGGTACTATGATGTTAGAATTGGAATATGAATATTACCACTCGACTCACTTCTCAAGATACCTTGCGTCCGCTGCTCGCACACGAACAACTCTTGGGATCGCGAATTTTTGAGTTGAATCTGAACGCAATTCCCACCGATACGGTGATCATCGTCACTGATGAAGCGATGCTCCATCAAGAAGCAGCAATTTGGTTTGAGACCGCCAAAATTCAAGGGCTGCCTGTCGAGCTGTTTGTTATTTCTGAGATGACTCATTCTGGCGAAGAACCACCTGAAGAAATTATTCTTGCTGCAGAGGCTGCCAGTATCAGCATTTTTCAAACCAGTTACTCACTAACCCACACCCAAGCCGGCAAAAAAGCCGTGCTCAATAATGGCCGGGCGATTAGTTTGCCAGGCGCCGATTATATGTTGATGATGAGGACGCTGTCGGCTGATTTTGCACCAATCAAAACGCTCGGTGATTCGCTCAAAACCATCTTGGGACAAAGTACGTCGCTCCAGGTAACCAGTGCTGCTGGCACCAACTTGACTACGCAAATTAGGCAAAATGGCATCATTAATGACTCTGGTTTTATTGCAGCCGGCGAGCTCGGCAACTTGCCTGCGGGTGAAGTTTTTTTCGCTCCCCTCCTCGGCTCTACCAATGGCACACTCGTGATTGATGGCTCGATTGCAGATGATGTCTTGGATGCTCCAATTACGGCCACTATTGAAAATGGTGTCGCGACGAAGATGACGGGCGGCATGGCAGCTGCGAGATTGTGGGAAAAACTAAGTGCGTTTGGACAGGCAGGTTTGACCGTCGCTGAAGTGGGAATCGGCACCAACTCGGCAGCTGAAATTAGTGATAATTTGTTGGAAGCAGAAAAAGCCTATGGTACCGTCCATATTGCCTTTGGCAACTCCAGTGCAATTGGTGGCGAGAACGATGTGGCAATTCACATCGATGGCTTGATTGCCGAACCCACGGTTACTGCAGATTCACAAGAGATTGTAAGAAATCGCGTTTTTAGGTAGGTGTTTGTTCTTTACCATCATCAGCTGGAACTGGTGTACGAGTAGGCGTGCCTGTACCTGTAGGTGTTCCCAACGGCGTTGGTGAACCTTCATGAGTCGCTGTTGGAGTACTAGTTGCGGTAGCAGTTTGAGTTTCAGTCACCGTTGTAGTAACAGTTTGAGTCTGCCTAGGAATAAGTACCGGTACTTTAATTCCTCGTGGTGTAGGTGTGCCAGTTGGCGTTGGGAGAGCTGCTTTTGTAGCGTCAGCATTGGCTGTTGCTTGAGCTGCCAAAGTAGCCTCAGCCACTTGTGTAGCTTGTGCAGTCAGTGGAGTCGAAAGTTCAACATCATAGGTCGTGATTTCTAGTTTAGTGCCATGCTCATTTGGCACCATCGTCACAGTCACTACGGCAATTACTTGAGTTTCTTCCAGTTCATTCTGTTCATAGGTTACTTGTACTCTGAACTCAAACTCAGCCTTTTGCAGTACTCCATCATCTACATGTTCACGCAACTCTTCGACTATTACTTGTAAATCTGCGATTCGTGTACTTGGGTATTGTTTTATATATTCCTTGTAGGCAGGCTCATTAGTAATCCATGTCGCCCATGCAAGATCTGAAATCTCTAGCATTGTTGTATCATTTTCTTCAATTTTGCCCGTACTGAGATCAATAGAATTTGGGATCCGAATACCATCGCTTGCGTCAAATCGCAGACTTGGGAAAATACTATCCTCAGGAAATACTAAAAATGCTTCAACATGTTTACCATAAATTGCGGCTGGCAACTGTTCAAGTAGGTCTTTGAAACCAGGAAAGGTATTTTCAAGTGTTTCCGTTGCTGGGTAGTGAGTTAAAACAGTATCCGTTCCGAGTTCTTCTTCAGGTAAAGGCGTAGCTTCTGGTGACGGTGTCGCTTGTTCTACTTTTTGGCGATGATCTTGAATATTTTCAGAAGCGCTCGATACCTCTGCGGAGGAAAGCGAAAGAAGCAAAGTCAATATAGCTACTGAGACTGAGGCAGTAAACAGAGACCGCTTTTTATCAGGCAGATCATGAGCTCTAAATACTGATCGTTGATCTGGTAATTGCATATAGTTTTCTTTTCTGGCCTTATCTGGAAGTATACCACATCAATGATATGATACTACTCACCTATGTTAGAGCATGAGATGACAAACTATTCACATCGAGTGCAAAAAAAGCTCAGACTCCTGCAACTTGAAGTAATTCATATTGAAGAAGAAGAACTGCGAATTCGGCAACAACTACTGTTGATTGAAAAGCTAACGTACAACTTCGATTATGTACTTTTTGCTGTAGCGCTTGTCTTACTTATCATTGATATCACTACGGAACAGTTAAGTTCCCCACTACGGCTCTGGAATGATGAAGTTAATCGAGCGATCATTAGAGTTTTACTTTCATCTGGAATAACATTTAGGATGGGTGTATGGTTAAATAACAGCACTAGAGTACCCCGCAGGTTCAATTTTATTGATGAAAAAAGATAAATAATCGCTACTCCGTGCTATACTATCCTCATGACAACTATCGTAGTCACTACCAGTCATCATCACCACTCTCTCGCGTAGGGATGGTTTTGTAGTGTCTACAGTTTTAACCATCCCGCACAGAGCGGGATTTTTTGTATCTAGTAGTAAAAAAATTAAAGTATGGAAAGGTTTGAAAATTATTAGAAAGTTAGAATCACTTACATAAGAGGATATTGAGCGAGCGTCGCTGATTTATGAAATACAGCATATACTATGAATAGTGAGCTCACTAAGGCAAGTATTGCTTGCCGGCCTCGTATGGAAGTGAAAACAGTAATAATAATTTTCAATCAAAATAATTAAAGGAACCTATGTCAAACGCACCTGTACAAACACTCAAAGGCTTTCGCGACTTCTTACCAGAAGAAAAACGGAAGCGTGACTATGTGATTGCCAAGATGAAAGCGGTCTACGAGCGGTTTGGTTTCGAGCCAATCGAAACCCCTACCCTCGAATATGCCGAGCTTTTACTGGGCAAATACGGCAACGAAGCCGACAAACTAGTTTACAACTTCAAAGACCGTGGCGATCGAGATATTGCTTTGCGATACGACCAAACTGTGCCAACTGCTCGTATTCTCTACCAATATCAAAGTGAACTGCCTCGCTACTTCCGTCGCTACCAAATCCAGAATGTCTTCCGCGCTGATAAACCGCAAAAGGGTCGCTACCGCGAGTTTATGCAGAGTGACTGTGACATCTTTGCCAGTACCTCGCCCGTTGCCGATGCAGAAGTTTTGGCAGTTTTCTACGCTGTCTACTTTGAGCTTGGACTCAAAAATGTGATCATCGAGATCAACGACCGCGAGACCTTACTGGCGTTTCTTACGCCTTTTTCTACACCCGAAGTATCGGTGATGTCTTTGACGCAATCAATTGATAAATTAGACAAGCAAACACCAGCTGAAGTAGCGACCGAACTTGTAGCGAAAGGCCTAACTGCTACTGCTGCTGAAAAACTACTAAGCGAACTACAAAAAGTGACACCATCCACCCAATTGCAACAAATTGCAGACAAAGCTAAATCACTGGGTGTGCCAGCGGAAGCACTCAGATTTAACCCAAACCTCGCTCGCGGCTTAGACTACTACACCGGCCTGATTTTTGAAAGTCGCGTACCCGAATATCCAAGTGGTTCTTTGGGTGGCGGCGGCCGCTATGACAACCTGATTAATCAGCTTTCTGGCTACCAAATGCCCGCTGTCGGATTTGCGGTGGGGTTTGATCGCACCGTCGAAGTCGCTGACTCACTCGGACTACTGCCAGCTGAAAGTTTGGGCTCCCAAGTCTTGGTGACAATTTTTGAAGAAGAGTTTGCCGCGGCTTCTCTCGCGCTGGCCAACACGCTGCGCAGTGCTGGAATTAAAACAGAAGTCTACCCCGCCACTGATAAACTCGGCAAACAGTTCAAGCTGGCTGATCAAAAGAAGATTCCATACGTGGCAATTATCGGCGAAAACGAAGTCGCTAAAAAAGTGGTGATGATCAAGAACATGCAGAGCGGCGAACAGACTGAAGTGCCAACCGACAAAGTGGTAGAGTTCTTCAAACAAGCCTAGCCGCGTTTTTTAGCAGACTAGCTATAGCCCTTTGACCTACGTAGCCATCGCCATTTCTGGAGTCCTCACAAGACCTGCTAAAGTTTGCAGCTGCCTAACGGCATCGCGTCGTTCTTCTTCATATACTCTACGTGCCTCTATATCTAGCGCTAACATAGCTTGTCTGTCTTCTTCTCTTTGTTGAAAGTATACTTCTAACGCCTCAAAAAAGGCATGCCCTTGATCTGGTAACAGCAGGGCGTAGAGCTTCGCCAAAAAAAAAATCTGCATTTCCTCAATATTGAGCAGTGTGGTATCAAAAAACCAATTATAAATTTTCATAGTTTTTGCTTCTTCAGGACGCAGTAATCTGCCGTGCTCACGTGCCATATCTCTTTCATCTCGAAGTGCAATCATCTCGCGAACTACCGCTAGTTCTGCTTCTAATTCTTCTGGAGTAATTTCTGAACGACTGGCTTTCAGATGGTTTTCTCTGCGTTCCGCTGCCCGATTTTGTCTATCCTCAAGTGCCGCAAATACATAAAAATAAAACTGTGTAACAGTACTCATCTCAGCATTACGCTCTGCACGCGCCCAGTTATCTCGACCATCGATGGCAATCTTTGGAAACTTCCGACTCAAAGCAATGATCGTTTCATCCAGCATGTCGCAAACAAAGTCTAGTCCAGCCACGTATGAAATATTTTCAGTTACAGTTGCCGCACTTAAATCCGACTGGGCATATCGATACTCTCTGGTGACATTTTCTTTTTTATATCTACGTCGAGTAATTTCAATTATAACTGCCACCCAACCGGTCTTGGTTTTCTCTAAAGTAATTGTCAAATCAGGGATTTTTGCCTTGAGTTCTTCGCATTTCTGCTGTTGTTCTTCTGGTGAATTCCAGACAGTATACCCATGATCAACTGCGTACTTTGTAATTGCTCGCGCAAATATTCCTGTTGAAGTAGTTTCAATACCTAGTTCTTCAAGAAGAGCTAAAATTGTCCCCTTGCCCGATGCACCGACGCCATCAAAGTATAGTTTTAAAGCAAGATTGGGATCGTTCAAAACAGGTTCAATAAATCCAATCCTTAGTGTTTCTAGATATCCAGCAGCAGTTTCTGTACGATATATATCCAATAAATCATACGCCGCCTGAACATTTGCATATACTGAAGGGGATTCTGGCTGTGACATGGTACGAGTAGTAACTATCTGTTATCCGCAATTTATGGAGACGACAGTATATCAGAAAATACTTAAAATTGATTAATAGATTGATGTGGGGCAATAATTCTGGAGTAGGTTTCTCTTCTGCTACTGCATCACTTTAAAAAACTCGATTCCTGCTTGTGCAGCAGCCCCCGCATCATTGACGCTGTCGCCAATCATCAAGTATTCTTGTTTGGTCTGATATGCACTTTCAAAAATCATCTCAAAACCTTCTGGTTCTGGCTTGGTAAACTGGACGTCAGATTTTGTCACAACTTTCGTAAATAAACTATCCATCCCCTGCTCTTTCAAAATTGGCGCAACTGTTTCGCGCATGTTCGATGTCCAGAGATAAAAACTATAGTCGTGCTTGTTACTACGAATAAAATTCGTTAATTCTGTATGTTCAACAACGCCGGTCAGATACTGTTTTTCAAACTGTGCGGAGTACTGCCGGCGGATCTCCAATGCAGTGGCTCGATGGCGGCGCACCGCTTCATTCTCCATGTCATTCAAACTTTTACCTGCCGCAAAACCTTCGAGTGTCGAGTCCAACTCCAGCAACTTGGCAGTCAGTTCCTTGATATAGACTTCCCAGGGTAACTCCAACGTAAAAAGCGTTTGATCAAAGTCAAAAATGAGGTGTTTTTTAGGATGGGTTTCAAGAAATTTTTCGAGCACAGTACCTTTATCTTAACACAGTCAAAAAATAATATTTCAAAAAAAAGCGATCATACTGTATACTTCGGTTACTATGCGATTTTCTCCTGAAACTTCATTTGTATGTGCGGCCAACAAAGGCTGGGAAAGTCAGCAGGCTGAAGTTAAAAATACTTTTGAGGAAGATGTTACTGACCTTCACAATAGATTAAACAGAGAGCAATATCACTTACAAACGGATGAGGGTTTAAAAATCGCTGCTGGTCCACAAATTGCTGGCCTTTTTTCATCATTTTACAATTCACTTTTGAGGTGTTTAAAAGCAGGATACATTATTGAGCCTGTTGAGCTACAAAAGATAAAAAAATCTACGAGTCGCCGTCGATATACTGATAACAGTAAGGATCAACCAAGTAACCTAGGAAAAAGAAAAAGTACTGGCAGTAAATACCAATAATTTCAGTTAACCAGTTGAAGTTATGCTATGACTACTGAAAACGAAAGATATCAGCCAGATATTGAGGCACGTACTCCAACACAAGAGACTGTCGCAAGTGAACCAACAACTGAGCCACTTGTGGAACTGATTGTCCAAGCCGCTGAACAATCATCTGTACATAAATCACCAGAGCTGACTCGCTTAGAAGAATTCTTACGGGCAGCTCTCGAGCATACCCAGCTCTTTCCGTTACTCACTCCAGAAACTCAAGATTTTGTGTTTACCACTCTAGCTGGACTACTTCCACGTATCCTTAGCCGCAGTTCCAGACCGAATGACACCAGTTTTGGATATATAGCATTGAAGTATCCGATTAAAAGTGAACTAGCTGCACTCACTCGTGATATTGCAAAAAAAGAAGGTGCAGGCTCTGATCAGAGTACTGTAAACTCACGGTCAGTTGCGCCCTTTATAACTTCAGTTTTCAAAAAACTAGCTGATTATCTGGTTTTAGGACAAGTCGTTTCCAATGATGAACTAAACAGATCAAAATCAAGAAGAAAACGCCACAGAGTATATACGTACAAATCTAGAAAAATTTTTTACTAGAAATAAGTAGGTACACCTCCTAATTGCGAATTCAGTTCTACTCTGGTAAAATAGTCACTTCACGATCGTTATTTCCTTCAAGGAACCTATGAAAAAGAATATTCATCCAAAAATGCAGCCTACTGTCTTTATTGACGTGTCTACCAAAGATCAGATCATCACTTCTTCAACGATGACTTCTGCAGATACTGTCGAGATCGATGGCGTCACCTACCAAGCTGTTCGCACCGATATTACTTCCTACTCTCACCCATTCTTCACTGGAGAAATGCGCTTTGTTGATGAACGCGGTACTGTGGAACGCTTTAAAGAAAAAATGCAAAAAGCTGCTGCTAGCCAAGCTGCTGCCGCTGCAAAAGCTGCCAAGAATCCAAAACAAGCTAAATCAGCTGAAGACGCCAAGTCTTACCGCGACGTACTCCGCAGTGAACAAGAAACTTTACGCAAAAGTAAAGCCAAAGCAGCCACTACCCAAGAAGCTTAGTTACTCAGAATATAAACGTATACCTGCTACCCAGCATTTGGTATTCGCGTTACGATAGTACTATGTCCAATCCGTACCAAGCCATCATTGATCAACTCGAAGCAAAAATTCAGGAAACTGAGTTACTCGCTGCCGATCCTGATTTGGCTTCTCTGGTCCAGGACGAACTAACTGCCCTCAAAGAACAAAAGCAACAGTTGATAGACGCGGCCGCACAGATGGTCTCTCACGAGGAAGTCAGTGATACCGAAACCGGCAAAAAAGGCAACTGTACGATCGAGATTCGTGCTGGTGCTGGAGGCGACGAAGCCAAGATCTGGGCCAATGACTTACTGCGCATGTACATGCGGTTTGCTGAAAATCATAAACTGAAAGCTGAGATGATCGACGAGATGATCGTCAAGTTTTATGGCAAAGCCGAGTTTAATGGTGAAGTTTTAACTCCCTATGAACTATTCCAGTTTGAATCTGGGGTGCACCGTGTCCAGCGCGTCCCTGCCACCGAAGCTCAAGGCCGGATTCATACTTCAACTGCTAGTGTCGCTTCTCTGCCTGAAGTGCCACCAACTGCTATCAACATTCGTGAAGAAGACCTCGAGTGGTCATTTATGCGCGCCGGTGGCGCGGGTGGTCAAAATGTCAATAAAGTGAACAGTGCGGTGCGTTTGGTGCATATTCCATCGGGGATTGTCGTCAATGCCCGTCAAGAAAAGAAACAAGATCAAAATCGCAAAATTGCCTTGGAGCTGTTGCGCTCACAACTTTGGGAAATTGAAGAAGAAAAGAAGGCAAAAGCTGAGGGCGAAGCCCGCAGTATGATTGGGCGAGCGCAGCGAGCCGAGAAGATTCGCACCTTTAACTTCCCCCAAAATCGCGTCACTGATCACCGCACCAAACAGTCTTGGTTTAGTCTGGAAGTAATGCTTGAAGGCAATATCGACAATATGTTGCTAGAGTTGCGTGCTGCCCTCACCAACCCTGACTTTGTGCCTGGTCAGACCGAAGACAGTGATGAATAAGCTGTAACTCTTGATTATTTTTGTTTTGCGGAAGCAACTTAACTTTTATATTCTTCAGGAATAACACTGTAAATTGCTGCTATAGCAGTCTGTAGATCATCAAAAACGAAGTCACCAAAAAATATTGAACTATCAATCTGATCACCGCTTTCATTAAAAGTTAGTGCACCCGTAAATCTAAAACCTTGCTCCCAAAGAGCTAAAGCTAACGCATTAGTTTTTGGAACTTTCATCTTTGTATCGTCTTTTTTTTCTATAAAAATATTTGGTGTCTGTAGCTTGATTCTAATCAGCTCAAGTCTTGTTATTGATTTTCTAGATTCATTTTCTCTAATTTCTTGACTAGAGTTTCTACCTGGTTCGTATTCTGGCATATAATTCCTTTGGGAGGATATTATAGTCTAGATTTATATAATTACCTCAGGCAACTCGAGAGAGATCTATCTATAATTAGCAGATTTCATTTACGGTGCAGCCCGTAACGTCACCAACTTGTCAGTGGTTTCGCCATCACGCCAATAGGTAATTTGTATTGTTTCACCAATTTTTTTCTTGTTCAAAATTTGTGCTAAATCTTGATCTTCAGTGAGTGCTGCGCCATCGATCTTGGTGATAATGTCACCTGCTTGTAGGCCAGCTTCTTGTGCTGAAGAATCTGCAACCACTTCTTGGATAAAAGCGCCCTGTGGCACTTCATTGGCCAGCGCCGCATCTTCTGTGATCATGCGGTAGCGCACGCCAAAAAACGGCCGATCGAACTGTCCAGTTTGGTTGAAGTTGGCAATCGATTCTTTAATTACATTGATGGGAAGAGCAAAACCCACACTCTGGGCATTGGCAGAAACTGCTACGTTCACACCTATCACTTCGCCACGATTATTCAAAAGCGGGCCACCAGAATTACCTGGATTGATTGCTGCATCAGTTTGAATAACATTCTCCAGTTCTTCCAAACCTGCTGACCCACCAAAAGCAGTGATTCCACGTCCCAGACCTGAGATCACACCAGTTGTGACTGTATGACGGAACTCACCGAGAGCTGTCCCAATTGCAATCGCCGGTTCGCCGACACGCAGTTTGTCAGAGTCCCCCAACCCGAGTGGTGGCAAACTCGCCCCTTCAATCTTCAGGATTGCCAAATCAGTGACAGGATCCCGATAAATATTGGTCACCGCATACTCACGATCTTCAGTATCAATCACTTTGTACTCGGCGGCCGAGGCATTGACTACATGCTTGTTGGTCACAATCAAACCACTGCTATCAACCACAAAACCCGTGCCGATATCCCGCTGAATTTCTTCTGTTTCTTGAGGCATATTTGGATTAAACCCAAAGAAAAAGTTCTGCATTGGGTTGATGACTGGCTGCTGAGTTTTGATCGAAACCGTCACCACCGACTTGGAAGCTGCTTCTGAAATGTCAGCAACCGTGAGGTTGCCGCCACCTTGGAGTAAAGTACCAAGCGGTGAAGTAAACTCTGAAGGGTTGTCTGATACTTGCGCAGTTCGTGCCGCAAAGTAATCGACTGGCTTGACCACAAAGACACGATCTGCCCAGGCACCTACAAAAAATGAGGCGAGTACCAGAACTGAAAGCCCTGCTCCAATGAGAAAGCCTTTTCTACCTGCTAATCGATTATCGTGATTTTCCATATTTCGTTCTAAATTAGTTAAACTTGGGTGCAAATTTTGTTTGGTGCTACTTAAAATTGTACGCTTTTCTCGAAGAGAATCAACAGAACAAGTATATGTATCGTACAGTGAATTATTTACTTTAATAAACCTACCAAAGAAAACTTAAAATTTGCTTAATTAAAAACTTCCAATGTATGAGCGACCAACACTAAAAAGCATTACATATCCGCACTCATTACAAACATACATATCAACTTTATGGTTGGTTGCACCCCATTGACTATCTACTCTACCTTCTTCTTTTTGGAAATCAGAATTAGTACACAAAGGACATTTGAGCGACTCAACAACTTCTTTGTTTTTTGCATGTGGAGTCATATTTACAGCACCTCAATTGCTTTAATCAGCATCTCGTCTTCTGGAGTCTCGCGGTTATCTTCAACTTCAACGCTGACGGGAATACCTTCATCGTGAATCCACTCGCCACCGGGGAGCATCCAACGTGCAATCGTGACATGGATGCCACCACCGTTCGCCAGCTCACGGCGATCTTGAACAGTACCTTTACCAAATGTTTTTTGTCCAACCAGTTTTGTTTTAAGCTGATCACGTAACGCACCAGCCACAATTTCAGAAGCTGATGCACTACCACCATTGACTAAAGCCACCAGTGGAATACCCACCAAGCGGCCACTACCATTGGAGTTGAAAGTTTGGTTTGAGAAACGTCCATGTTGGGTGACGACTACCCCACTTTTAATAAAGTCTGAAGAAATTTTGATTGATTCATCAAAGAAACCACCTGGATTATTGCGCATGTCTAGTACGATTCCTGCAATATTGCCTTTTTCTTTTTGAATTGCCGTCACGGCTTCGCGCCACTCGGCATCGGTACGTTCACCAAACCGAGAAAGTTTGATGTGCGCAACGCGTTTGCCACCCTGCTCAACAAATGAATACTCAACTGATTTAACAATGATTTCTTGACGCTGCAGGGCCACTTCAAAAGGCTCTGTCGGCGTTTTTTCTTTGTTTGGACGAAGGAGTGTCAAAACTACCGAACTATTTTTTGGGCCACGAATCGTATCAACAGCTTTATTCAATGGCCAGGTAGAACTATCTTCGTCAATTTCTTTGGCTTCATCTTTAACACGAATGATTAGGTCACCTGCTTCGACATTGGCTTGTCCAGCTGGACTGCCATCAATCGGTGCCATTACTGCCAAAATGCCATCGACGTACCCCAGTTCAATACCTACGCCAAAGAATGAGCCCGCTAAGTCTTGGCCACTGCGTACCTTGTCTTCTGGTGGTAAGTACATGGTGTAGGCATCACCCAAAGAACCAACCATGCCACCAATTGCCCCATCGACCATTTTTTCGGTAACCAGCTTCTCAGGTTCGTTGTACTCTGCTTCGAGTACATCCCAAGCTTGCCAGAACGCACTAAAATCGACGCCGTCTCTGCTACTTGGTTGACTGGTATTAAGGAGTTTGACTAAGGTGGAACTACGAGTATCGTTGGCTGTTGGGCTGGTGCCTCCAAAGTTCACCGGCATCTTCTGTACCAAGTTGTAACGGTACTGGACAATCGAGCCTAGGATAAAGATCAGGACTGAGACAACAATGGTGCGGATCAACTGCAGCGAAACTTTCATGACATCTTAGTGTACTATGAAAGTTATAATTTAAACAGCTGTCTAAGTAACTTTCGAAAAGTGCCTTCTGTTTGTTGAGGAACTTCTACTCTTGGCGATAATTCTGTAATCGAGGCTGCTGTAGACTTTTGAGGTTCAGGCAGTTGATTAAAAACAGCCCCTGTATCATAGTTGTAAACTGGAACATAAAAATCGAGCATATCTATAAATGATTCTTTAACGGTTGGCCATTGTTGTGCCGTACAAACAATACCAGTTACATCTGTCGTTGGTATTCCAAATGGAACTGAAAACGCTAATGTGGGAATTTGATTAGCGTTTGTTCTAGCGGATTGGCCAAACCCGGGTTGTCTATAACTTTGATCTGCAAATAATATGGTTATATTTAATTCTTTTGAAGAAAATCTCGTATATACGCCATTTTCTAAAATAGATTTTGGCGTAGAGTTAAAATTCTCTGGAATTTCTCCTAATTTTGCAAGATAGACAACCCATCTGAGAATACTTGAATTTTTAGCATAGTGAAAGTAGTCACTCGATAAAAAAGCTTCAACTTTAGTTGCCAAATTAGCTAATGGTATCCCATGTGTAAATCCGCCAGATTCAATTGCTTTTCTCCCCATTTCTACTAGAGCTCTATTACGCAAATCAGCGTCTGCAATATTTTTTAGATTTTTGCCTTCCTCGATTAATTTAGTTGCTTCACCTATCAATATGTCCCATGCTTCTTCATTATTATCAGGAATGTCTGCGCGACCACTTGGTCTTGATTCTGGCGGAACATCTAAATATTCTTGTTTATCTTGAAAGTTTGGAGGTTGTAATTGAGACAACAATGCCCTTCTCTGTTTATCACTTGGCTGATCTTGAGCTATCTCTAATGGTATCCAGCTAACATCATATCTTGGCATTGTCGTTTATTATAATCCAAAAACGCCACCCTTTTGGAGTGGCGTTTTTATTTTCTTATCCAACTATCTTTTCAGAGCTTGTAGCTAGCGATTGATAGTTCTCAAAACTTTACAGAGTTTGAGTAAATGGCAAGAGCGCAAGGTGACGAGCACGTTTGATCTCTTGAGCTAAACGACGTTGTTGTTTCTGAGAAAGTCCGGTCTCATAGCGAGTCAAGATCATTCCTTGTTCGGTGATGTACCGTCCAAGTGTATTTGAATCTTTATATGAGAACGTAATGTTCAGTTTTCGTAATGGTCGGCGAGCTTTTCGCTTAATTTGTTTCATTGGCATAATTTTTTATCCTTTATATATTGTGTACTAAAAAGGCACATCATCAGCGACATCGTCGGCTGTTTGTGCATCGTCTGGCATATCTTCTTGAGCAGGAGCAGATTTTTTAGCACGTGAGGCTTTTGCAGGAGCTGCTGGTGCATCACCTTCATCATCACCGTAGGAATCGTTGGAGTAACTGCCACCGGCTGCGCCACCTTGTGATGAACGAAGCAGGATCATGTTATCGATAACGACTTCAGTGATCTTGCGATCTTGACCATCGTCACCTTTCCAGTCACGACTTTGCAGACGGCCTTCGACGTAAATCTTGTCACCTTTGTGTAAAAGTTGACCACAGATATCTGCCAATTTTGACCATGCTACTACGTTGTGGTACTCGACTTTTTCTTGTTTTTCGCCACCTTCTGATGGAGTCCATGTGCGGTTGGTCGCTAAACCAAATGAACACACAGCAGTACCACCTGGGGTGTATCGAAGATTTGGATCTCTTGTGAGATTTCCAATTAACATTACTTTGTTGAGAGATCGTGCTGACATCATGTCCTTTCTTGCTATTCCTGTCTCTTACTCATTAGTATATCTGCCATTATTACATAAACTGTAGGAAACTACAGTTTTACTTTACTTGAGTAGGTTTCTCCTCTGCTTTAGCATTTTCAGTTGCAATCACGAATAAGTGACGCAGTACTGATTGGTTGAGATAGAGATCTTTTTCAAAAGCAAATGCTGCTGAAGTTTCGAACTCTACTACTACATGAGTGTATGCAGCTTGGTCGTGTTTTTTGCCGCCATGTTTGATGGTGTACGCAAGATCGCGTTTGCCCCATTCTTCGCGGTTTTTGACAGAACCTTTGTGCTTGGTAATTAATTTCTCGACAGCTGAGTCAATTGCTTTGACTTCATCACTGGTGAGTTGTGCAGAGACGAGATATGTAAGCTCGTACTGCTTCATCCGTTTATCTGACGGAATTTGCATGTGACTCCTTTCTTGATCGCAGAGTTATTGGTTTCTCGGTGCCCTTGCACAGAGAACGATCAAGTCTGGATATTATAGCATAGATCTGGGAAACTACTTCCCAATCATAAACTCAACCACATCGCCTTCTTGCATGATGTAGTCTCGGCCTTCGACCCGGAGTTTGCCGGCATCTTTGGCGGCACGTAGACTTCCTAGTTGGATAAAATCATCGTAAGAAACAACTTTGGCAGAGATAAATAGGCGCTCGAAATCAGTGTGAATTGCCCCAGCGGCTTGGCGGGCTGTCGAATTTTGCGGAATTGTCCAGGCGCGGACTTCCAGTTCACCCGCAGTCAAGAAACTTTGGAGTTGCAAGGTTTTGTAAGCGGCGGTAATCAGGCGATCAAGTCCACTCTGCTCTAGCCCAAGTTCTGCCAAGTAGAGTGATCTGTCTTCGTCTGAAAGGGTGGCGAGTTCACTTTCAATTTTGTTGCACATCACGATGATTTGATCTGGATTCAAGTTGAGCTGGGTTGAAAATTGCTCTGTGAGTTTGGCAACGCCCTCACCTAGTTGTGACTCACTGACGTTGATCACGAATAACTCTTTTTTGAAAGTCATCAGCGAAAGCTCTTTGCAGACATTTGCGACGAGTTCCTCTGGGAGTGTGGAGAGCGCAAATGGTTGATTGGCGGTGTTGAGCGTTTTTGGATTGTCGATAATTGAGCGAATCGTGCGGCCTGCATCGAGGACTTCCTTGAGCGCAACGACGACGTCCCAGCGTTCTTTGGTGGCTTTGTCGACACCGCCCTTGGGTGGATGTTGTTTCTCAACTGTGGCACTATCGGCCAGGACAAGCTCGAGGCGAATGATTTCTAGATCACTTTGCGGATCTGTCGAGCCTTCACGAATAATGTCGGCGTCTTCAAAGGCACGGACGACGTGACAAATGGCAGCGGTTTCACGGATGTTGGCTAGGAATTGATTGCCTAAACCTTCACCTTTTGAAGCACCTTTGACGAGACCGGCGATATCGACAAACTCGACTGTAGCTGGCTTGATGGTGTTGGTATTGACGAGTTTAGCGAGCGGCTCGAGGCGGGCGTCTGGCACAGGCACGACACCGACGTTGGGCTCGATCGTGGCGAACGGATAGTTGGCCGCGAGCGCCTGCTGCTCTTTGAGGAGCGCGTTAAAAAGTGTAGATTTGCCGACATTAGGGAGACCGACGATACCAATTGAAAGTGACATATGGGGAGTATTATACCTGAAGAAACCCGCAATTGTTTAAAGGGGGGTTTGCCCAATCTATGTAAAGCAACTTACCAGCCAAACGTAACTTTTCTAAAGCCATCATTAAACTTGAGTACTTCATCTCTAAACTCTTCACCTTTAAAACTACGATCAATGAATTGTGCAATTTGTTGCATTTCTGCTTGTTTCATTCCACGCCGTGTCACTTCTTGGGTACCAATTCTCAAAAACATACCTTTGCCCAGTGGATTATCAAAGTTGGAAGTAATGTTATTGGCAAATAATTTAGTATATAACTCATGAGAATTTCCTAAACTTTCAGTCATCAAGTGAACTTGGTGATTTTCTGAGTAACGACCAGTATTAGCTTTACGCACCACATGTCCTAAAGATACTAACTCCTCGGCCATCGCATTTGAGTTGGCAATTACCTGCACTGCATATTCTTGCCCAAACTCTTTCATTTCCAAAATTGTGACTGCCAAGGCAATTAAATGATGTGCATGTGGACTTGAAAATAAACAACTATTAATAATATCGTTAGCTTTTTCACCAAAGTCCGCATCACGAAACGCGATCATTCCCTTTTGTGGGCCTGGCAAGGTTTTATGAGTATTAGCACAAATCACATTCGCGCCCTCTTTAAGAGGAGCCTGGAACTGTTGACCCATGATTAAACCCATTGTATGGCTTGCATCATAAATAATAATTGCTTCTTCACCGAGTGCAGTTCTAATTTCACGCAAGTTGTGTGGGTTAAGATAGTAAGAAACGTCAAGGTACAGTGCTTGAGCACCTGCCAATTTAAAGTCCTCAGCTAGTTTTTTGACATCAAAACATAAATTTTCAAAATCATACGAAGCAAAGATATGCTTGCGCCCTACCCGCTCAATGATACCTTGCGTTGCAAAATGACCACCATGATCGTGATTAACAGTCATCACCGTATCACCAGGTTCTGTTGTGGATAGAATCGCACACATCATCGCGTGCACACCAGAAAGACAGTTCAAATTTACTACCGACGCGCCCAGCATTTGTTTTGCAGCATTTTCCGCAGTCTCCACTAACTCAGCAATTCCAGGAAAACCCAAAGCAGTCAAAGGACCCAGATCAACAATGCCCTGATCGTCGCCCCCACCCATAAAATACCGCTCTGAAATATGTGAACCTAAAAATTTTCGTGCGGCATCGGACATTATGGATTCATTAGCAGTCAGGTGAAGGAAGTCGTGATTACGCTGCTCTTCTTGAGAAATCTTTTCTAGAAATGGTTGAATATTCATACATTGTCTTTCTTATTTTGTTGCTTCATTCTACAACTACTTTATCCCCTGGATCTTTGACTGTACAAAAGGTTATCCATGA
>CAYUES010000006.1:0-995 GCA_964443885.1 uncultured Pseudomonadales bacterium | reverse complement strand
GGCTGAGTAGCGCCCACAAATCGGTATTTTTCTTCAGGATTTATCCGTAAAACTTGATCTTTTCTAAGAGGAATATTTTCGCTTGATACTTCAATTGTTCCTTCGCCTTCTATAACAAGAATATAAACTATTCCTTGCTTATGATGATGAAGTACATCTTGTGCCTGATCAGCTGTTGCGAGAATTCGGCCACTGGAAATCCCCACTTCAATTTCACCAGGCTCACCCCAATAGTTCCAACCTGAAATGCTTTTGTCTTTTTTTTCAAAAATTTTTGGCATGTGCAACCTATTCCCCGAACTCCTTCGCCAGCTCCACCCAACCAGTTTCTTTGAGCCCCAAACTATTATACCAATTATATGAAGGATACTTAGCATGTCCCATCAACCGAAAGCCCTTTAAACCATTTTGTTTGGCAAGCTCAGTCGCCTTTTTGATTAAATCACTCCCCACACCCTGACCTTGGTGGGTTGTTACTACACCAATACTTTCAATAAATAAATCAGTGCCTTCTTCGCAGGCAAGTGGAAATGCAATCACAAAACCAATAATTTTCTCTGCTTCCATCGCCACAAAACAATATTCTGTATCGAGTAAACTGCCTTGTACATGCGCTAGTGCAGTTTCTGGCGTCCACTTTTCGCCACAACCATTTGGGCCAAAAACTTGCCAGAATAATTCACCAACTTCTGTGACTTGATCTGTAGTGAGGTTGGAAATTATGTGTGACATAGTAGGACTATTTTATAAACCCTGCAAGATTTGGGCAGCACGTAATTTTTTGTGTAATACTCTAATCATTGGTACATCAGCAGTCACATGCCTTAAAATAAGTTCAAACAATTGAGTGACTAATGCTATGGTTTCACGTTGTTCTTCTTGGGAAGATAAGGATGCAAGTGAAAATATTACAACATCAATATCCTCAGATTCAGATGTTTTTTGTGCTGACAAATTCATATTTGTAGCACTTCCTTTAAAATCTACGTCTACTT
>CAYUES010000005.1:0-39558 GCA_964443885.1 uncultured Pseudomonadales bacterium | reverse complement strand
CAATCCCTCCAGTGTGAATCGTAATTGGCGCGGCTTTTTCCCACTCAAAACTGCCGTCTGGTTGCTGTACGTCAGTCAGATACTCCATCGCCATCGCCGAGCACTCGATGTGCCAACCGGGGAAACTCCGTTCCGCCCAAGGGCTTGGCCAACTCATCGCTCGGTTTTCACCGGGACGCTCAAACTTCCATAAAGCAAAGTCAGTTTTGTTGCGCTTGCCCGCTACCATCTCGACGCGCGCGCCTTCTTGTAACGCCTCTGGATCAAAACCAGCCAGTTTGCCATAATCATCAATTTTTGAGGTATCAAAGTAGACTCCATCGCCTTCAATTACGTACGCAAAACCTTTTTTTTCTAACGTTTTGACCATCTCAAGTTGGGCTGGAATATGATCGGTCGCACGGCAGCTCACATCGGGGCGCACATTGCCCATCAAGTCCATACTACGCCAAAAATAATCTTCAAATTCATGCGCAATATCCCAGACAGTTTTGTTGTACTTCTTGGCACCTTTTTCCAGTTTATCTTCACCGGTATCACCATCTGACGCTAAGTGGCCAACGTCAGTGACATTTTGGACAAACTTGACCGTAAAACCTTCGTGACGCAGCGCGCGAATCAAGACGTCGTCCATCGTGTATTTACGCAAGTGCCCCAGATGTGTGTAGTCATAAACAGTCAGTCCACATGCATACAAACCCACAGAGCCAGTTTGGAGGGGCTCAACAGTTTCTAGTTTCCTCGAAAGGGTGTTGTATAATCGCA
This sequence comes from uncultured Pseudomonadales bacterium, assembly GCA_964443885.1. Lineage (GTDB taxonomy): Bacteria > Patescibacteriota > Microgenomatia > UBA1400 > PJMF01 > OMIS01. The sequence continues at coordinate 38,793 of CAYUES010000005.1, read as the reverse complement.
TCTAACTATTGTAACAAACTAGTCTTCAAACGGAGTCGCAAAATATGTTTCCAAAGATTTCTGCAGAAAATGGACCAAGAAAAGGTGGAGATCAGAAACTCGATCTCACTGAGGAAAGTGCAGTGGCTGCTGCTCTAGTTACCGAGCTTGCAGCTGGTGAAGACAAGCGGTTTCTACCCATCGAAAAAACTGTCCAACTTGGCAATTTTCATCAGACTTCTCCTGAAGAACAGGTGCAGGAAGTAGAAATTGTGGTTACTGCTGATGCCCAGACAGTACTCGCTACATTTAGCATACAGACAAAAGTTGGAACCATTTCCAGACTTGAGTTTAGTTATATAAATCCAGAGGATCTTGCCGAAGCACTCCAAAGAATTCGCAATGCAGTTAGATCTCATCCAATTGCTACCGCCAAGGCTATCTACGATATTTTAATCCAACAAGGCAGCACCAATTATGTGCTGCATATTGAGAACCCAGACAGCGTACAAAAATACTAAAATAAATACTACAGAAAGATCTATATGCCAATTAAAAGCCCTGAAAAATTAACTACCTATGTGGAATATCGAGATGATTCTGGGTCAGATGTGACTGCAGAAATTGCAGCCCCACAACCAGAAGCTAGTGAAACTGAAACCAAGCCCTACACCCCACAAGTGGAGCTCTTGCCAATTGATTTGAAGTTTGGAGCATACTCTTATCCTGCCGCAACCATCGATATTGGCTTTGGTGTACCAAACACTCATTGGAACTTAATAGAAAATACTGGACCTGGACTAAAGAATAATGAAAGTATGCTCGAACAGATGGCATAAATCCAACATTATATTTACCAAACTGTGCTTCAAGTTCGAGAAAGTCTTCGACTGAAAGGTTGTACTGATATTGAAACGACCGTAGTTCCTGTAACCTTCGTCAACGAGAAGGGCAAATCTCACAACGGGTACGTCATATATGCAGGCGCTACTTTAGAGTCACGAGAAACTCCTTCACAAGAGTAAGCCTAGCGGATCTCAAACGTAACCGTCACCGTAGATTGAACAGTCGAGGTGCCTGGTTCGATTGGAGCACCGCCACCTGCACCCATAGCGCGATCAAACATTGGATAGATTCCGCCAGCACTTGAGCCTTCAGAAATATTAATAACTCGACGGACGCGCATGCCGTTTGCTTGCGCAACTGCGTCTGCTTTTTCACGAGCTTTGCTGACTGCTTGTTGCATTAAATCTGAAGTATCTGTAACTGCATCTGGATCAGCCATGAAGTTTGGTCCAGAAATGTCTGTCAAACCACTGGCACTAAGTAAACCGACTAACTCAGAAGCCCGATCGATCTCACGGAGCTTGACTTGGATTGAGTTATTGGCTCTCCAGGTACCTGGCTCAAAGCGTTGCCGACCATCGATAGTAACTTGCTCTTGATCTTGGTAGACGCTCAAACTCTGTGTCTTAATGTCTTCAGCAGGAATGCCAAACTCTTTAATTTTGGCGGTGACTTCAGTCATTTTTGAGTTAACTTCATCAACGGCAGCTTGCTTATCAGCATTAGTGGCGGTCACACCAGCATAAAATTGAGCCAATTCATTGCCCTGCTCGCGCTGCGCGCTCGCACTGACGGTAATCGTCTGAGGTGTGCGGAGCACCACACTTCCCCAATCGGTAAAAGGGAACACAACTAAAACAAACACTGCAGCAATTGCTACCCATTTCATCCATGATTGCATATCTTCTCCTTTTGATTTGTAGTAGTTCAGTGGTGTCATAGAATACTCCTAAATGTAGATCCATCCTATCATGAATCTGCGCTATACTGAAGGTATCAGGGAGAAATTATGACAGCACTCGAGAGAATCAATTCTGGCGAAACTATTTATTTGGACTATCCTCTGTTCTACAAACTTTCTTTTTTTGCAGCTTCTGTAATCTTTGCTATTGTGGGCTATACGTTTAGTCGTAACTTGGTTTACTCAGGTATTGCGTTTTTAATTGCTCTGGTCTTTGGTTTTTTAAGGTTTAAAAATCATAAAAAATACATTGATAAAAATGGCTTTACATCTTCTCCGTCACAATCAATTCGGTGGGATGAAATTATAAAAATTGAAACAGCGTATGATGAAGAGTTTCACGCGTATCAGCTTTCTGATAACTCTAAAAAAGTTATTTTCCCAGTTCAAACTATTTCTCAAGATGAAGTGATAGAAATTTTTAATTCACTGCCTCAGTTACAGTTTGTAGAACCTACGGATTGGCGAGTTAGCTCTGGGACTTGGGTCAAACGCAGCTAGTTTTGCGCTCACCCCATTATGGGATAATTAGAGTCATTACATGAAGTGGTATACTACGCATAGCAAAGCGTCAATATATATAAGAATAGATCAAAAAAACCACACTAACTCATGCGCGACCAGAACTCAGTACCACTCAAAACTACGATTGCCTTATTTCTTTCGATCACAATGACACTATTGTTTGCCTTTGTTTTTTTTCAGGAATCTATAACGACTTCATCTCGAGCAACAGTCGGTACAACTAGAAATACTTCTATCTTCAACACAACTAACTAAGCAAATTTAAAAAATTGTTTACCCAACATTTTGCGGCCCACCCAAAGTTTTGCGATCTTGCTCCAGTTTTTGCACCGCGTGACTTTTCTTAGAACCTTGATCTGGACCGACCGGCCCTTTGTTTGGCGAACTCGGCATTTGGATAGACTGTTGTTTTTGCTGTTGTTCGAGTTGCTTGCGCTGCTCTTCTTCTTGCTGTTGTTGCTGCTGTCGTTGCAATCGTTCTTGGTACTGCTGGCGTGCTACTGCTTGCTGCTCCTCAGTCAACTGATTGTAGCGCTTAAGCATCGCTTGTTTTTTTGCTTTTTGTTCTGGAGTATCGTTGTTACCTGAAATTCCCAAGAGTTTATCTAAATGCAGTGCTTCGAGAATTGTTTTTGCTAAATCTTCAACTGGCTGAGAAATAACGGTGTCAAAAATTGTTGGACTTTCAGCAGTTGGCTGACTATCGGAGGTCGGCGCCAGTGGGTTGGAACCACCCAAACTACCTGAGCCCCCACCAGCAGCTGGATACGGATTCCCGAGGTTTGGAGCAGCAGCCCCTGGCCCGGTTGGGGCAGCACTTTGTTGCGACAGTGCCTGCTGCTTCATCGCTTGCTGCATGGCCTGTTCATCGAGATGCTCATTAAAGTTACCCAGGCCTTGATTAAAACCACCACTAGGGCGAGGTTGAGCAGAACCAGGTTTCATACGGTTAGATCTTTTTAGTTGTTACTTGAATTATTTCATGGCCACTGTGTTCTTCATCTACTTGTGCATGCTGCTGTTCTTCTTGGGCACGTTGTTCAACTCTAGCCTGGTACTGTGGTGTTTGAGCTAACTCTGACATCTGGGCTTGTTGGATTGCCAAAGCCTGCTGTCGTTCAAGTTCAGCCTGTGCTTGCTGTGCTTCAAAGAGAGCTTGCTTCTCGGCTTCTTCATGCGCTAACTTTTCAGCTTCTGCTTGAATGCGCGCTTGCTCCTCAGCAGCCCGTGTTAGTGCATCTCCACCACCTTGGCCTTTATTCGCACGAGTTTTTTGGAGTAGTGCTTCGAGTTGTGCTAAGGCATCACTCTGCTGACCAGCATCTGCGGGTACGGAGCTTTGCGCTTGGCCATCATCGTTTTGCACAACACCAGCAACTTGCCCTGCATCATCTTGTCCGGAAGTAGGTATGTTTGTCATAGCTGTAGACTACCTGGAAACCAGGGAAGAAATCAAGCGGTGCTTGGCTCAACCACGGCTTCAGCCAATGCCAGCCGACCAGCATCGGTGCGCGTTTTGGTAATTCGTTTTTCAGCTTCTTTACGAATATGCCGAACGGCACCCTCGGCAGCCTGGACGATCGCTTCGTACATATCGACAGCAGTTTTATGGACCGTCACATCTTTGCCGCTCATCTGGATGTGAAACGTTACACCATTGGCTTTGGGATCGTTGCTTTTCTTGGCGATTGTCTCGAGAAAAACACGGACTATGGTGATTGGTTTCTTGAGTCGTTCAATTTTCTTGGCTTGCTTGAGAATGTGCAGTCGCAGCGCTTCCGTGACAGTTATGTTTTTTGATTCGACGATTACCTGCATAGGTACTCCTCTCTTCTAGCTTTATACTGATCTGGTCGCGTAGTTAGTTTATTTTAGCTTGCTTGAGTAGCCTCAATCTTGTATCGTGTACTGTAGTGTACAAACAAAAAAACCCCGCACTTTTTCTTAAGAAAATGTCAGAGTTTTTGAAGTAAACATTGAGTCTATAGTACGCCGAAATGGTAGAAAATTCAAGTGAGTGGTCAAAAAAATATGCTTCAAAATTTAGACTCAATAAATTTAGATCCGAGAGATAAACAAGAAACTACTCTAGGCGTTGATAATGAAGCCGAGCTGCCCAAGCTAGCAAATGGCGCTCCTATTCCCCCAGGCAAACAAAAATATACTAGGAGAGATGAAATTGTTGGAAGAATGGCCACCTATGCTAGAGACTCTGGTCCAACTGTTAGTAACTCACAGTTGGCTGATGTAAGCGAACAAGCACTCTTAGAGTCAGCCACAGGATTTAATGAGAAAGCACTTACAGAACTATATGATCGCTATGAAGCACGGATTTATAGTTATGTTTACCGTAGAACTGGTAACGAAACCATAGCTGAAGACTTAACAGCTGAAGTTATTCTAAAAATGCTGAAAGCAATTAGAGGCAATAAGACTTGGCACACTTCTTTTTCAGGTTGGTTATACCGCATTGCCCACAATGCTGTTATTGATTACTACCGACTGAGAGATAGACAACAACAGGTCCCGATAGATGATCTTTCCAACACTATGCCAACCCTCGAAGTAGGACACAATCCTGTTGTATTGGCGGAACTCGGGATGGATTCAGCACGACTCCAACGTGCTATCGCTCAGCTAACAGACGAACAAGCAGAAGTTATTAAATTACGATTCTTTGAAGGCTATTCAATTGAAGAAGTTGCAGATATGCTTGATAAAACCGAAGGCTCTATCAAGGCACTACAGTACCGCGCAGTAACTACTCTTCGACAGTTACTACAACATGAAGAGTTTAACTAAAGAGAAATTTCTGTCTAATAATCAACTACACATCCCGTCGGCCCTCGAGCGCGCGTTTCAATGTCACGCCATCGGCATACTCAATATCTGCCCCAATTGGCAAGCCATGCCCAATCCGAGTGACTTTCAGTTCTGGCTTCACTTTACTGCTCTGAGATAAATACTCACTGATGTACAAGGCAGTCGCCTCGCCTTCCATGGTTGGATTGGTCGCTAGGATTAACTCCTCTACTTCGTCCAAGCGCTTCGTAATATCGTGCAAAAACAGCTGATCAGGGCCGATGTTGTTGAGTGGCGCGATTGAACCGTGCAAGACGTGATAGAGGCCTTGGAACGAGCCTGAGCGCTCTAGTGCCAAGACATCGAGTGGCTGTTCAACCACACACAACAGTGCGTGATCGCGCGTCGGGTCACTACAAACTTCACAAGGATCTTGTTCACTGACGTTATGGCAAATACTGCACAGAACCGTGCCTTTTTTGAGCGCAGTCAAACGGTCCGCAAACTCCTCCAATTTATGTTCGGGAAAGTGCAACAGATAAAAAACAAGTCGTTGTGCTGATTTAGGACCAATGCCTGGTAGTTTCTCAAAAGTTTCTGTCAGTTCCCTGATCGCGCGCGGTAGTTTAACCATTCGTCTAGACTAACTGAGAATTTTGAGATTGGCAACAGAAGGATTGCAAACTACCTTGCCTTTAAACTTGAATTTGAGGTTGTGCTTGAGCACCGCGTACTTCAGCCACTAGCTCTGGAAAACACTTCTCTAAGAACTGATGGTCAGCGCTATCTAGTTTTTCCCATTTTTCCATGACTCTGCTGCGCATCATGTTTGGAGACATACCAAGTGTTGTTAAAAACACCCGACTTGTTTCAAGCATCACAGCTTCTTGTTCTAAGTATCGCAACTTTGCGGGATTATTCGCCAGCTCGACTTGGAGTATTTGATGCCAATTATCCATGTCATCTGATGTAGTCTGACGATAGCCACGGCCACTGTACAACATGTACATCAGGGCCAATTCGGGATGGCGCAGTTCTTTCTGGCGTAAGTTTTCCAGATTTGCTACGATAGCTTGACGTTGTTCAAAGGGAATTACACTGTCTTCTGCTAACAACAGTTTTGTAGCTTCATCCCACACAAAGTCGTTGTGTGGTTTTGAGTAAAAGTCAGTTTGGAACTCGATAACACGAATCATTGACTTTAAAGACATTGGTTGAGATAAATCAAATGCCCGTGGATGGGTTGCTGCATTGCCATCATCAAGAGTAAGTAACTCACGGCGTAACCCATTTTCAGTGAGCATCGCAGGAATTTCTTCATGTGCCCGGCTATCTTGTGTAAACCATCGTCCCAAGTCATGCAACAATGCACGACACATCATAAAATTAGGATCCAGTTGTAAAACGTTTTTGTTTGTATCATCAATATTTTCTTTTTCTACTAGCCCATTCCACTCTTTTACATACTCAAAAATATAGAGCATGTTACAGTCTATGTGCTTGAGCGTTCGCTCTCTAAAGTTCATCACTTGTTGTTCATGAGAATATTGAGTAATTGGATTACAGTCCCAAATTGGGAACCAAGTAGGAATTCGTGCCACTAAAAAGTCACGCAGAGCAAAGACTAATTCTGCAGTAAATGGTGTTTCTTGGTTATACAAAGCAGTATTTTCGAATGCAGTTCTAAATTCTTCTTCAAACATCTGCACGCGTTCGACCAATCGTTGTGCATCTATTGGAAATTGATCGATAGCAGCTTGTTTCTGCTCATAATTCTGATCATTCTCAGCAAGACGCGTTTTTAGAGCAATTTGTTCTAGTACAAAATCAACCGTAAATTCTTTTCCCTCCACCTCATGGTAAATAGGATTATCTAGTCCATTTATTGGTACGGGATTTTTACTAATCTCAGCAAAGAGCTGCTCTTTTGAAGCAGGCCCATCAGGACTGCGTAGGTCAACAAATCGAAAACTTGAATGAGGAATTTCTCTTGAGTAAAGGGTGCGTTCTGTTTGTCTCATATTTTAATGCATTTATACATATTGTATGCGCATTAAAAAGGTATGATAGCAGAGATTTAGTAGAATGTCAAACTATTATAGGATTAATTGCACCTGAATATCTATATTTTATCTGAAATTTCTTGCCAAATCGCCACACTCACTTCATCCAGCGTTTGAGCGGCATCGATCACTTTCCAACGGCCAGTCGTGTCAGTTTTAGCGAGCTCTAAATAAGCGTTTCTCACTTTTTCATGGAATGAGGCATCTTCAGCTGCGATTCTGTCCACGCCCCCCACTTCTTCAGTTCTTTGCAAACCAACTTTACTATCTATATCAAGTAAAAGTGTGAGGTTTGGATATGTTTTTTGGGTGGAGATATCATTGAGTTGATCGATCATATCTTTCCCGAAACCGCGGACCATACCTTGGTAGACCACACTGCTGTCGCGGGAGCGATCCATCACCACCACTTTGCCCGCAGCCAGTGCCGGTAACACTACTTCACTATAAATTTGGGCACGGGCAGCTTGGAACAATAACACCTCGGTGGTGTCAGCCATGCCCGCGTTTTTAACAGATAAAACCAACTCGCGAATCTGCTCACTAATCACTGTGCCACCGGGCTCTCTGAGTGACACGACTTCTTTACCTGCCGCTTCCAGTTTTTCTTTGAGGCGTGCCACTTGAGTAGTTTTGCCACCACCTTCTCCACCTTCGAATGTAATTAGAAAACCAGAATTAGTTGTTGCGCTCATAGTTTTATATCCTTCAACTTCTTACGTATGCTGATTGATCATGTTTCTGAGTTTGAATTACTTTCTCAAGTTCTGCAAGAGCCCAACTACTCTGATGCCAGTTAGTAATTAAGAACAGGTGTGGCTTCCAATCACTAGGCAATAAAGTCCGTTGGACATGATTGCGAATTATCCGCATTGCCTTGACTAAATGGTCGTATCTCGGGATAACTTCATCAGGTGTAGACAGTCGGTTCATGGTTGGATCAAAATCTGAAAAAACTTCTGGTGGATAGTTTGAAAGCACTTTTTGGATAGTTTTATCCAAAGTCAGTAGACCTTCCATGGCATACGGATTATACAAAACGATCGACCACAATCGACGCAGGAGCTCCGGAACTGCTTGATCTGGATTATCATGAGCATCGTAGATAACTTGAATTACGCCATCCCAATGTCCCTCATGTCTACCATAGCCATTTACCCCAAATAAAACTGGAGGAATACTATAACTTAACTGTGGTGCGAACTCTTTTACTAAAGAAAAAATAGTAACGGCTACGTCACCCGCTTCTTCAGTTGATTCTTTCCGAGACTTAGCCTGATCAGAGTAATTGAGTGCTTCAATTACTTCATAAACTTCACCAACTGCCAACCGGACAGCTTTTTCGCGTGGCGCAGTTCTATCTAAAGTTGCTAAAAGATACCCTGCTTCACCTTTTCGTTGCGGGGCTTTAAAATTATGAACTTTTCGTTCGACGGTAGCAAATAGGTGTTCTGTCATTCCAACGTACAAGCAAACCACAATATGTTGTAGTGAAACAAGTATTGAAATACACTAATTATGTATGTAATTATGAAAATTCCCACTAAACTTGGGTTTTTAGATTTTGCGGCAATTTCTACTTCCGCCCAGTACTCCCAAACCCACCCCGGTCAGCCTCGTCAAATTTTTCTTGTTCCTGAAGTTCTACCCTGGTTCGTGACAAAACAATCAACTGAACAATCCGCTCGCCCTTTTCAATCGTAACGTCCTTGTCGGTAAAGTTGTAGAGCGCGGCTTTGTACTCGTCGCCATCGCCACGGTAGTCGTAGTCCCCGATCCCAATCCCATTGGCCATCATCACCCCTTTTTTGTGCAGACTACTGCGGGCAGACAGCAACGCAAAACAGTCTGGCGGTAGTTGGAGGGCAATGTTGAGCGGCACGTAGCCGATACTTTTGGCTGGGATCGTCGTTTCTTCGCGGGCATAGAGATCTAAAGCGGCTGCTCCAGCAGTTTTATACTCTGGCAGTGGCAGTGACGTATCGAAGCGTTTGATACTAACTTGTAACATGTTCCAAAATTCCTAACTCTTCTAACGTACTCCTGGCAATTTCCAGTTGATTTTTTGAATATTTAATTCTTTCAGCATACGGAGCCAGTTCAGACTCTGTATGGCCGTGAGTAAAATGCGCAAGACGCTGCTCAAATGTACTCTGCAAACGAGCATACTCATCAGCTAGTATTTTCCTGTCGGTTTCTAAACCATCAATAGGTCCCCCTACTAGTGCTCGCCACCCAAAAAGTATTCGTCTACGAAGTGTTGATTGTTCTAGTTTCTCATACCTTTTAATACCTTGCTCAAAAACTTTCAAACCTAAAATAAACTCTGTAAAATAGCTAGTGTATTTTTCCTCTAAACTGGGTGTACACGGCGTAACTTCTGGGGATTTAAATTCTGGTGAAGGCATAAAAATCCATTTCTAGCTGGTAGTATACGCCAGAAAAAATCTTTAACTCACAACAGAGTACTCCAAAAGCACCGTTTGGTCGGATAACTTGGAAACCGAGCTGAGTGAGAGTTGATTCTGCAAAGAGCCACTAAATAGCTTGATCCCCTCACCAAAAACCACTGATTCCATGGTCAAGTACAAGGTGTTAATTAACCCCGCTTGCATAAACTGGGCATAGATACTCGAGCCACCACAGATTGCGACTTCGGTAATTGGCTTGGATGTGATTACAGGACGTACTACCTGATCAGTCGGCGAAGTCGATTGTAGTTCCGCTGCTGATTTTGGGAGCTGCTCAGTTTTGAGTTTTTCAAGTAATTCTGCTGGTTTCAGACTCGTGTACTCAACTTCAGTATCTGGAATAGCAGCATATTTTTCTGGCTTTGGCTGAGAAGAAAGCACATAGATTTTGCGCCCAGGCAAAGCGCGCCCAATCGTCTCAAAAGTCGTCCGACCGACGATCATCACGCCCGCTTCTTTGGTGCGATCTCGAAAGAATTTTTTGTCTTCGGCACTCGTCCACTCGGTGGAAGACTGGTGTGAACCGCGGTCGATAAATCCATCTACTGAAACGGCGGCAATTAAAAATACGTGCATGTTGCTTTCTGATTAAAATTTGCGATTACCTATTGTTTAGATTGTCTTGAATATACTACTGTTTAGTTTTTTCTCTAGCTCTGCTTTAACTTTCTAGTTACCAAACAATCCAAAACCACTTCTCGTCTGCCCTTGTAGATCTTGGAGCGTTTGCGTGGTGGAGTTGAGCGTATTAATAAGCGGCTCCACCACCGGCCAGACGTATGCCAAAAATAAATTGACAACAATTAGCAGGAAAATTGCCTGGAAAATAATGCCACCGACAGCCCGCCCTGCGCCTGCAATTACATTGCGCCAAAAAATCTCGGACTTTGAAACGTCGTAAATGGTTTTGCTGTTGGTGAGTTGGTCTTCTTCTTGAATGATTGGCATCGTTTAATTGTACTATTATTACTAATAACTGCGTAGACAAAAATACTACAGTACAATAGATTGTATGACGCTCACCACTGACTACGAAGCACCTGTTGAAAAACAAGATTCAAGTTCAAAACCAGTTACTAATTCTGATGTACTTGGATACTATCACACTGCTCTAGCACCCATAGATCACGGAGAATTCTGCTCGAGAGTTAGAGCTTAAAATTAGCAAAATCAAGCAACTTATCGAAGCTGAAATTACGACTCAAACAGATTTATATCCTCAAAAACTCTTTCATGGTACTACAGATGACGTTTTAGAAAATATTACGACTAGTGGCTACTTCAATGCGCAAGCTGGCAGAGCAACGCTCACTAAAACCCCATCATATTCACTTGATGCATACGCTAAATTTGGCAGCGAAACTAATATCATTCAAACAATGCAAGAAATTTTGCTGAGGTTTCAACATGAAGGATTAATTTCAGCTGATCCAAGTATTCCGATCAATCAAAAGTTAGATCAAGTTATTGAGCTGATGGAACAACCAAAATTTAGAGAAAGCTATGGCAGGTTATTAGTTTTAGATCCTAAAAAAATTGAAGCTCAAGGGTTTAGAGTTTCTGGTGATAATCAGTCAGGAGTAGATTCTCGAATTGGTGTTGAGTCATTTTCACTCTATCCCGCAGAAGCAGCTACCCAGTCGCCTGAGACTGGATTTCCAAATAAGATTAATCTTCCTCGAGAAGCAATTACGGCAAGTATTGTTCCCACTGAAATAATTATAAAATGCACCAATCAGCTACGAGAAAAACTTTCGATCCAGGAGCAATTCGATATCAGAGAAGCTGAAAAAGTCGCCATGCTCTATTTTGGACTTGCCACTGAAAGACAAGTTGAGATGACAAATACAGCTGCTGATCCTGAAGCCCGTCTGCAAGAACTGGTACGCTTAGGTCGTGAAGTTATACTTTCTGAAGTCTATGCATATTTTGAACAACAAATTCACTATTTCCAAAGATTATTAAAGTTCGATACTGAAAATCCTGAAAAAGCAGTTGCGGACTTTAATTTCTTGCAAAAAATCGGGAGGTATACAGAGCAATTGGTAGCACTCAAAAACTATGGAACTGGCTTTCCATTAGCAACTTTAAATCAATTTTTAGATACCGAAATTGCGCAGCTTACTGCAAGTTGGGAGCAATTAGTAGAACTGCACACACAACGAACTGCGGCTGGCAGCCCTGTTGAGAGTCAAGATAGGCCTCCTAGTGAAACTACACCTGCTACTGAAAATATAGACACCGATACAAATCCGCCTGAGCGAAGATCCAAATTATCTGTTCCACAATTTGTCAGAAAAGCAACTAAGATAATTTTTGGATTGTAAATATAATCACGAGCTTCTTCTTGAAAGAATCTTTCATTTGGGCTACAACTAACGCATGAAAGAAAATCCACAACCTGCTGAAGTAGAAGTTACTTGTTCTCTATGTGGAAACACATTTACTGCTCTTGCTGGCTCTATGCAAGCCACAGGTTCGAAGCCACTCTGCACTGAGTGTTTTGGTAAAGATATGCGAGAAAAGTTATTAAAACCTCGCCGAGATAATTAATTACAGAACGAATACGGTATGACAGCAGCTTCTGCACAAAATTCTGTTCTCATTTCTAGTTACGAAGAGCTGCCCGCTTTAGTCAAAAAATATCGCAAAGATGGCAAGGAAATCGTGCTTACCCAAGGCACGTTCGATCTAATTCATATCGGTCATGCGCGCTACTTAACTGAAGCCAAAAGTTATGGCGATGTGCTGTTTGTCGGTGTCGATAGTGATGAGAAAGTACGGCGTCGCAAGGGGCCAGATCGGCCGGTCGTCCCAGAGGAAGAACGCACCGAAATGCTCAGTTACTTTAAATCTGTCGATCATGTGGTTTTAAAACCTGATGACGCTGAAAAATGGTTATTATTGAAGATCATTCAGCCCGATGTCTTGATTGCCACTCGCGAAACGTATTCCGATACGCAAATTAAAGAATTAGAAAAACTGTGTGGCAAAGTCGTGGTTTTGGAACCGATGGCCACGACTTCTACCAGTGCCAAGATCCGCCGCGTCCAGATTGGTGCCGCCAAAGAAATGAGTAAAACCCTCTCAACTAGGTTGATTAAAGCGATTGAAGATGCGCTGGAGGAGTTGAAGTAGAACCTACTTTCTAGGTTCTAGTCCTAGTCGGGGAGCTTTTCATTTTACTTGATAAGAGTTGCCTACCCCATCTTGGAGGCTCGAACGCTACTCAGCTCCAGCATTTATATGCTGTTTAATAGATCTATTAGCTTTCGGTTTACAAAAACGTTGCTTCTTTTGTGAACGCCCTCGAATTGGATGATTTCCTTTTTAGATAATTTGTCTAAATATCGGTCACAAGTGGTTCGAGGAATAGATAAGTGATCCTCAAGCATTGCGCTGGTCACATAAGGCCTTGTAAATGTATGTTCCAGTACTCTAATTAGATTTAGGTTTGCTCTTTCCTTTTCGATTTTTTCTCTCGACTTTTTAAATAAGTCATCAATCTCGAGTGCAATTCTGTGAGAGAGTTTTGCTTGTGTTTCAAGAGCTTTCAAGAAGAACATGAGCCAGTCATACCAGGATTGATGTTGATCAACATTGGAAAGAGCCGCCATATATTCTTCCTTATTGTCTTCAAAGTAACCACTGGGATAGAGCATTGGTAAGTCTAGTAGTCCCTTGCCTATTAGGTAAAAAGAAATAAGTAACCTTCCAACACGGCCATTACCATCTTTGAAAGGGTGAACTGCCTCAAATCGATGGTGCATCACAGCGCATGTAAGTAAAACATGCAAATCCTGTGAACTATTAACAAAACCTAGTAAAGTACTCATGAGTACTGGGACTTGAGCTGGATCAGGAGGAATATACTTTGCGTCCGCTTTTCCTGTACCCTGTTTTCCAATCCAAACTTCATCAAGTCTATACTGTCCGGGACTTTTCGTCTGGCCTCTCGCTCCTTGCATGAGTCTATTATGAGTTTCACGAATTAAAAGTTCACTAATATCCGATGAGGTCTGTTGCATTATTGACAACCCAGTTAACATAGCCTCTTCATAGTTTCTTATTTCTAAAGCTTCATTTCGTTTTTCTTCTGTTTGATCTGTGATATCAATTTGATATGCGTCTTCAATAGAGGCTTGTGTTCCTTCTAATTGAGAACTAGATTCAGCTTCCTTTGCTAGGATAGGTCGCATTAACAGCTCTGGATTATGTAAAACTTTTTGCATTTGATTCAATGCAGAAATAGAAGCATGAGTATTTGCTAACTGATTTGCTAACTTAGCATTGTAAATTTCTGAGAAATCAGGTGGAAAAGGGTGATTTTGGAATTTGATCATGTCCCCAATTATACAGATAAGTGGGGACATTGTCAATGCAACTCCCCAAAAGTGGGGACATTGGTAAATATCTACCCAAAAGTGGGAACTTATAAAAAATAGTCACCACATTTTATGTCAATTGGGGACTCAAGTAAGAGATGTCCCCACATATACCAAAAGAGAAGTATTAGAGAAAGGCAAAACATTCCCTAACTTCGTCTACGACGGGGAACCCATTAAAAAAGGCACTTACGAACGTAAGTGCCTTTCTGTGTGACAAAATTAAATTACTCTTGTTCAGGACCATTATTATAGATTTCAGCTAAAGAAAGATTGCCCTTTGGCATTAAACCTTGGTTTCCTGCCCATACTGCTCTTGCAGCATCTCTATCCTTAAATAAGACAATGACTCTGCTCTTTTCCTGCTTAGGTTTTTGACCTTTTTGGTCTGAATCTGTGGGAACTTGTAAGTATTCTTTTCTCATAAAGATTCCTCCTTATAACTTATTATTATATATTATAAGCCTAAATACTTCAAGTATTAATACGTATTTAGTGTGCATAAAAGACTTTGACTCTCTAGGCCAATTTATATAAGAAAAATCTGTGTTATAGTGAAAATCACTAAGGATCTTTCACAATGACTACTCTACTCGCCTACATTCCCGTTTTACACCAAGGTTATTTTCAGTTATTTTCTGAATACGTAGCCAAGTACGCTCGCCCCACTTCCAACCGTGACGAATCAGAAACGCTCTGCTTAATCCCTGCCGAGTTGGCCCAACAGTTTGGCCCGATTCATAAAGATATTCATGCCCTCGATATTCAACTGATCAAACAAGCCATCGAAAGCTGGCAGCTGTTTGAAAAAGTCACAATTGTCGACACTGAATTACTTGAAAAGTTAAATACCCAGCGCGCTCAACTTGTCATCCCCGATGAAGCAGTCACTCGCCAATTAGTGGGTAAATACTTACCCAACTGTACTACTACACTGAGTAGTATTTTTCTGCGCTGGGACAAAGAAAATGCCGTCAAGCAACATGCCCCCAAACCAACCGAAACAGTTGCTACCAGCACCGTCGATAGCTTGCTCAATGACTTGATTTCCAGTGAAAATTTTGCAGATACCGATGAAGGTCTTGATACTTCAACTGAAGTTTCCGAAGAAAACTCCGAGAGTAACCTGACGTTTATGAATATTGCTCAAGAAGAAGGTGCCAAAAGCTCTGATTGGTGGCGGCGGGTCGGAGCGGTGGCGGTGCGAGATGGCAAAATTATTGCCCAAGTTCACAACACGCACTTACCCAGTGAACAACAACCGTACATCGAAGGTGATGGTCGTGCCCAGTTTCACAAAGGTGACCACCTAGAAATGACCACCGCCATTCATGCTGAAGCAAAACTAATTTCAGAAGCCGCTGCCCAAGGAATTTCCTTGGCTGGTGCTGATTTATACGTCACTGACTTCCCTTGTCCAAACTGTGCCAAAATAATCGCTCATGCTGGCTTTAAGCGCTTATTTTATGCGGCAGGATACAGCGTGTTTGATGGTGAACGGGTGCTCAAAGCTGCAGGTGTGCAGATAATTAAGGTTGGGTAAATTAGACTTTACTCTTCCCAATCTTAATCCGAACTGGTTGAAAACCTGGTGCTTCCAAATCTGGCACCAAAAACTGAGCATGTAAATGAGCGACTGTTCCAGCCGAGTGATCGGTATCCCCAAACCGCATCGCTAGCCCTCCACCTGGCACGTCATACTCGGCTTGCGCCCACTGCGCCAGCTCAATCAGTTCTTGGCCAGCCGCGGGGGCCATTTCAGGCAGGTGGGTGACGTGCGTTTTATAAATAAACAGTAAATGAACTCGGGTAAAGTTGTACGGCCATTGATTCTTGGTCACCAGCCAATACTCGCCTTCGCGCAAGATTGGTTCTTTGTGATATTTTTCCAAATTTTCTCGGCAAAACGGACAGTGATCAGCATCGATAATCTCGCGCATCACTTGTCGTTGTTCATCAAGGCGGGCATTTTCTAGATCGACGTGGGGGTTTTTCATACGTTTTAAATCGCGACCGGGATATTTCTAATCCCTGGGTGTGGCGTGTAGTCGGAAAGCTCAAAATCGGTATGTCTGAACGCAAATAAATCCGTTGTGTCGTTTGTGAGATTCATGGTTGGGAACGGCCGTGGCTCGCGCTCGAGCATCGTCTTGACTGCCTCAACCTGATCGACATAAATATGCGCATCAGAAATAGTGTGAATGTACTCGTATGGTTCCAGACCAGTTGCTTGGGCAATCATCATCAAAAGTGCTGCATACTGCACCATATTGGCTGGCACACCCACTGGCACGTCACCGGAACGCTGCATCATGTGGAGTGTCAATTTATTCTCGACCACCCGTAAGTGAATCCAACCGTGGCACGGACAGACCACCACTTTTTGGGTGCGGCCATCAATACGAGCGGTATACTGTGGAATCCAAGGTGTAATGAAGTGCGTACGTAGCTGTGGTTCTTGTTTAATCTGCTCGATAATTGCAGCAAATTGGTTGAAAGTTTCGCCTTCAGCGGTTGGAAAATCATGGAAAGCCGCACCGTATGAACCTGGGCCTAAGTCACCGACTTCGAGGCCGCGCTTTTTAGTTTTGGCTTCCGTACCCCATGGCTCCCACCAATAGCAACCGTATTCTTCTAGCTGTTCTAAGGTGCGCGCACCATTGAAAAACCCAATAATTTCAGCCACTGCTTGGCGCCAAATTGTGACCTTGAGCCGTTCGTTTTCCTTGGGCGCCATGTTGCGCTCAGTGATCATCGGGAAGCCATTAGCCATCTTGAAATGCATCGAGCCGGGTGCCATGTACATCAAGGCATCGGTGCCCTGTTGTGACGGCACCATCACACCTTCTTCAAGAATTTTTCGCAAAATATCTCGATACTGCGTATCTGGCGTGCGCTCTGACACTGGGTTCATGGAAAATGATTCAGATGATGTAACTGAAGTTTTTTTTGAACGGCTCATGTTCAAAGTTATAGCAAGAAAGTTCACAACGCGCTAGTGAAGAAAAAATTGTTAAAGTTTTACTTATCTAATACCTTTTTATTCACGTTGTGCGCTCCCAAAGCCAAGAGCAATCTAACTGCAAAAAAAGAAATTACCAAATTTTGTTGAGCTTCTGCATCCCAACCCTTTTCGATTGCCGTGTCTAATAGTTGTATTAAGGCTATTAAACTTAAAAAATCATAGCCGAGACGCAGAAAGGCATCTTCTATCTTGAAATTTTCTTGACGTGAAAAAGTTGCTAAAGCTGGATAAAAAAGTCTTCTTACTGCGGTTCCCACTTCAGTGAGGCCAATTTTTTCCAAAGCATCTTGTAGAGATGAGCGTGGTTTGCGTTCAGACATTGTGAAAGGATTATACCTATATTTACTCAACTGTAAACGGCACTTCGTGCTTAAACTGCTGCGACTGCACGCGCTGTAAAACCGCAGTAATTAGTTTTTTTGAAAGCTCAGGAAGTTGTTCGTGAATTGCATCCGCCACTTCTTCGACTCGATTGCCTTCGATCAGTTTCATGTATAACAGCCCGCTTTGTTTTTCAATTAACTGCTCAAACACTTGATCAGCCACTTGGTAACTAAACCCAAGTTCTGTTTCGTCAGTTTGATTTTTCCACAGGCCTGCACTTGGGGATTTTTTCAAGAAAACTGGCGGGAGTTTTAGATGTTCGGCGAGTGCGCGCAGTTCTGTTTTGTAAAAGCCTAGGAGTGGCTCGATGTCACTGGCTTCGTCACCAAACCGCGTGAAGTAACCCAAGTATTTTTCTGATTTATTCTCGGTGCCACAGACGAGCGCATCAAGTTTTTTGGCTTGATCAAACAATATAATCATCCGCGCGCGCGCCATGATGTTGCCCAGACGGAAGGAATCGATTGCTTCAGTTTTTGCGTTTTTTTCTGCACCGTCCTGATCTACCGCCAACGATTTAACTACCCCATCCACCACTGGTTTGATGTTAATCACTTGAATATTTTGGGCGGGGATTTTATTCCACTTCAAAATTTGCTCTGCGTCAGCCATATCTTGTTTATCGTACGGCAAAAGAACAGCATGGACGTGTTCCCGACCAATCGCTTTTGTGAGCAACGTCAGCGAAAGTGCCGAGTCAATTCCACCAGAAACAGCAATTAAGCCAGTTTTTTTCTGGGCAGTTTTATACGTTTTTTTCAAAAACTGGACGGTGTTTTCGATCCATTTATCAGGATATAAAAATTCAGACATAGTCGTAGTATACCTTAGCTATACAGCCCTGTTTGCTTGAGATACTGCTCGATTTTTGGTGTAACTAAACCGCTGATTGAGTCGCCCGCTTTGATGGTGTCACGCACTTGAGTCGAGGAGACTTCAATTGGCTGCACACCTTCCAAAATTTCCATTCCTCGATACAACGGTTCTAGCGCAAATCCAGCCCGCGGATAGACAAAAAATGGGAATTGATCAAGCATTTCCTGGTAGTGATGCCATAACTCAAACTTGGCCAAGTTATCCGAACCAATCACAAATGAAAACTGATGCTCCGGATATTTTTGAGCAACTGCTAGCAACGTTTCGTAGGTAATACTCATACCAGCATGTTCGATTTCGTATAGTTCAATCCGCTGCTGCGGCTCCAAAATAAGCTCTAACATCGCGATTCTTGCTTGTGCTGGTGAGGCTTCTTTTTCAAAAGCGTGCTCACCGACTGGCAAAAACCAAACCTCATCGGCCTTTTTTTGATCAAGGAGCGCGCGAGCAATTGTGGAGTGACCAAGATGTGGTGGATCAAAGGTGCCGCCAAAAAGTGTGATGCGCATATCTACTTTCCCGAATACCATATATCAGTGGAGATAAATACTGGACTAAAGCTACACAAAATACAATATTGAGTTTAGGAACTGACTGCTTTTTTGGGCTGGCCATCATCAATTGTCAGTGCTTGATATTTATTGAAATCATACAGAAACTTACTCCCATAAACAGTTTGCATCACCATATGAAGAACTACCGCTAAGAGATCAGCTGGGGAAAAGTGATTGTCTTTTACACCTGTTTTTAAACTCAACAATATAAGCGCACTCCCCCCTACCAGAAAGAGACTATCTATGATGCAGCGTTTCTTGAGGATATCTGCTAGATACTGATCCGTCTCAGTTGCGGTGTTCAGTTGTTCGGTGGGCAAATCTGGAACAGGAGGTTGGACAGTACCAGCTTCCGAACTCAACGGTGACCTGTGGCGGGGAACTTCAATCATTTTCTTGCTTTCTGGACAGGTGTAAAAATAACGGCATATAGGTATATAGACGTATATCGTGTGGCAGGTTTTTTGCAGGCAGGTTACAAGGCGGCAGGCTTCTTAGCTGCTACTTGGCGACAGACTTTTTGGAGGCAGGTTTGGTCGTCTTTTTGACGGCTGCTTTTTTAGCTTTAGGTTTGGCCTTCGGTTTGGCGGCTGGTTTCTCGCCCTTTTTTGGATAACGATTTCCAAATTTTTCCTGGCGGGCAGCAGCACGTTCGGCACGCAGTTTTTTCTGTTCTTCCCACTCGGCTGGCGTAACACGCATACCTGGCTCTGGTTTTTTCCAGTTAGCCCAATCACATTCGGGATAGCGACCACAACCGTAAAATTCCTTGCCCCAACGAGATTTTTTGGCAATTACTTGGCCTTCTTGGCACAACGGACAAACCACACCTTCGACGATATCAACGATATTTTCTTTGAAGTCACACTCTGGGTAGCGGCTACAACTCTTGAACTTACCGTACTTACCACTGCGGATCACGATCTCACCACCAGCATCTGGTAGATCACCACATTTTGGACACTTGATGCCGGTTTTTTCGACTGGCACTTGAACACGATCAGCTCCAGAAGCCTCAGTCACTTTGGTATGAAATGGTTTGTAAAAATCAGAAACAACTTTAATCCAGTCTTTTTCACCGCGCGACACACTGTCGAGGTTTTCTTCCATCTCAGCAGTAAATTGATACTCCATGAACACACCAAAGTGCGCCATCAAGAAGTCACTGACTGTCATGCCGACTGGAGTGGCGACAAAGCGCTTGGCATCGCGCTCCACATAGCCGCGATCTTCGATCACAGAAATGATACTGGCGTAGGTACTCGGACGGCCAATACCTTGTTGCTCAAGCGCTTTGACTAGTGAAGCGTCGTTGTAGCGTGGCGGTGGCTGCGTGAATTTTTGTGCAGCGTTGTGTGAACCATAGTGCACAACTTGACCTTCTTGAACTGAAGGCAAAATTACGTCGGTACGATCTGGAAAAAGTCTCATCCAACCATCAAACTTGAGTACAGAGCCTGAGACGCGCAGACTCGCTGTTTTGGTTGTAACTGCCGCATTTTGAACTTTTGCTTCAACGATAATTGTCGTTTGATCATAGACAGCTGATGGCAGTTGACTAGCCAAAAAGCGGCGCCAAATCAAGTCATATAACTTGGCATGACGATCTGACATCTTGGCAGTCATACCTTCGACTGTTTGGGCGGAAACATTCACATCAGTGACACGAATTGCTTCGTGAGCTTCTTGAGCGCTCTTTGATTTATTAGCGAAAACACGTGCAGTACTTGGAATGTATTGCGGTCCAAAGTTTTTCTGAATGTAGGTGCGCGCCATCTCGATTGCTGAACTTGAAAGATTGACAGCGTCGGTACGGTGGTAGGTAATCAAACCTTCTTCGTACAAGTCTTGAGCTAAGCGCATCGATTGTTTACTACTCATGCCCAGACGATTTGCCGCAGCTTGTTGGAGTGTTGAAGTAGTGAACGGAGGCAAACTACTGCGGCTACGTTCTTTGCGCTCGACAGCTTTAATTTTATAAGCTGCATCAGGCAAATTTTCAATGACTGGATTTACATCTTCTTTGTTTTTTGGATCAAAAGCTTTGCCGTTAATTTCAAACACACGCGCCACAAACACATCGGTTGGCAAGTCTTCTAAGACTTTTCCATCAACAAATGCTTCGACTTTGCCGGTGACTTCGTTCAAAGCGAGTGCCACGTCAACTTCCCAGTACTCTTCTGGTTTGAACGCTTCGATCTCGCGCTCCCTCTCGACAATCATCCGCAACGCGACAGATTGGACACGACCAGCTGAGAGACCGCGCTTTACTTTGTTCCACAACACTGGTGAAACTTCATACCCCACCAGACGGTCGACAACTCGGCGAGCTTGTTGGGCGTTCACCAAGTCCATCTTAATTTCAGAAGGATTATCGATGGCATGTTGGACGGCTTGCTTGGTAATTTCATGAAACGTAGCGCGTTTAAACTTCTCTTTTTTAATGTCTTTGAGGACATACGTGAGATGCCAGGCAATCGCCTCACCTTCACGGTCAGGGTCAGTTGCGAGATAGACGATATCAGCACCACTCGCGTGCTTCTTGAGGACAGAAATGACTTTTTTCTTGTCTTCACTGACTTCGTACTTGGGGGTGAAGTTTTTTTCGGTATCGACGCCCATCTCTTTTCTGGGCAGGTCACGAATGTGGCCCACAGAGGCTTCAACTACGTAGTTGTCTCCTAAGTAGCCGCGCAACTTTCGTGCTTTTGTCGGTGATTCAACGATAACAAGGTTCATGGAAGTAGACTATAACCTAGGGATCGTTTTTTAGCAAATATCTAGAAAAGGATAAAAATACTGCTTACACAACTCTGTAGTCCTGTTACATTCTGATCGCAAAGCCGCTATAGTAAAGATATGAGTGTAGATAAAACTGAACCTTCATCAAAAACTGACACTACCCCTAGCCCAAGTATCGATGCTGCTCCGCATGATCCTACTGAAGGAAGGTATTCTAGACGGAAATTCTTACAACTTCTCTGGAAACTACCTTTAAAACTTGCTTTTCTTGGTGTTGCCGCCAAAAGTTTAAGAGCTAGTGAAGCTCCGCAACGGCGTAACTACTCAACTCTCCCAGAGGCTGTCTATATATACGATGGAACAAATAGTAGTGAAAAAGCAGTCACAACTATAGCTCCTATTTATGAAAATAATCAAATGAATGAGCATGTTCGAGTGATTGATTCGACTGTGCAACAACCTTTTTTGCCTAATGATGTTCCAGACAGTGATGCTGAGTTTCCTGCGTTAGTTTTGTACTGTCCTGAATTTCAGGATCCAATACCTGATTCAGAGAATCAAAAATCAGCTAAAGAGCAAGTAACTAATCTTATTAAAAAAGCTAAAGATATTGCTGGTGCTGATCGAGTGGTAATGATATTTACGCGCAGCCAGGATTTAAAACCTGGTATAAAATCACCCAACATCACAGTTGATACCGATGTTTCTCTCAAAGCATTCTTTCCAATGAACGATACCAAGATCGAAGAAGTTACGACGTTTTTTACTGAGTACTTTCCTCAGTTTTCTATTGGTGAAGAATTACTGGCAGCTATTTCTAGGCAAGAAGTCTTTTGCTATTGGCGAAACTTTGGTTCGCAACAGGGTCACGGTATGTTTCCAGATATCTATCTAGTAACAGAAAAATAAAATCTACTACCGCTACTGCGAAATAGTTGAAAGCACCTCCTCTCCCGAACTAACTAATGCTGCCCCCTGATTTACTAAAATTTTTGTGCCCGTACTATATGGACTGGTTATCGGCCCGGGTACTGCGCAGACTGGCCTGCCCAGATCTGCCGCAATCTCTGCCGTGATGTGCGTGCCACTTTTTTCAGCTGCCTCGGTGACGACCACAGCCGCACTCATGCCAGCGACAATGGCGTTACGCGCAGGGAAGTTGCCCTTGTTGGGTTGGGTAGTGGGCGCAAACGGGGTGATGAGAGTCATGCCACGCTCGAGAAACTCTTCAAAAGTTTTGGCGTAGCTACGCGGGTATATATAGTTAAAGCCGTACCCAAGTACGGCTACCGTCTGTCCTTCGTAGTCCAGAGCAGCACGATGCGCACAGATATCGACACCGTACATTCCACCAGAAACTATTGGACAACCTTCCAAAACTAACTCGCTGGTAATTTTTTCTGTCACTAGTTTGCCGTAGGCAGTAATGTGGCGCGTGCCGACCACCGCAATTGGCGGGCCAGTACTCCAATCCATTATTTGCCCTTTGGCATAAAAAATAATTGGTGGATTTTCCGTTTGCTTAAGGAGTGGCGGATACTCGGTTGAAGACTGTAGAACTATGCGAATATTTCGGGTTTTTAATTCAGAATAATAATTTTCTAAACTTTGTTCTTTAAGTGCAGTATGTATTGATTCTATTTGCTTCTCTGTTATGCATATTTCCTTCCAAAGTGCTGAACCTCGCTGCCAAAACTCATCCCATGAAATGTGGTATTTTTCCACGTACTGCACGATCAAAAAAAGTGTCCGCTGCCCGATTCCCGCCACACTACTTAGGTACGCTATTGATTTGCACTCCAAGTCATTCATGAGGTAAGATTACAGTACTAACATTGCATAAAGTGTAGGAAGGAAATATGGGAGAAATACCAGGAGAAGAACCAAAACAAGCTAATCCGAATCCAGAAAACGAATCTAAACACTCAGCAGATGAACCAACAGAACATAACGTTGAGCCTGGAGCAGAAGAAACACCACAAGAAATTGAGCCAGCGGAAGTTGATCTTAGTGCTCAAACAACTCAAAGATTTACTGAAGAAAGAAAAAGACAAATTATTAGCGAGATGGTCGAGGCCGAATTAATACGTTTGTGGGTATTGGATCAAGCAGAACTTGAAGAGCTTAGAAGACAAGGGCGTATTCCTCAGCGTGTTATGGATGACAGGCGTTGGGAAAAAGAATTTAAGGTATTGTTTGCAAAACATCTCCCAATCAAACCAATTCCTCAACTTTTTCAAAAAAGATTACTAAAAAAAACTCTTGATGACGTTGGCAGATTACTGGGTGGAATAACTATCAAACCTCAAAATCCAACTCCGTCTGAAAAACCACCAGCAGCACCTACACAAGGTACGGAGTCTGATACTACGGAAGGAAAAAATACTACAACAGATACTGAATAACAATGAAAAACGTCTTAGCTTTCCTCCTCCTCCACTACTTTCGCTTGCTTGCCAAAGTTCAGCTCGCCAAGATTAAGCCACGCATCATTGGTATTACTGGCAGTGCAGGCAAAAGTAGCGCGATGGAAGCAGTGACAGCGGTTTTGCAGGATCAATTTAAACTCAAAGTGGGCCGCAAAGCGAACTCTGAATCTGGGATTCCGCTCAATATTTTGGGGCTCAGTCCGCGAAACTTCTCAACACTAGATTGGCTCAGGCTCGCTGCGCTCGCCCCCCTCCAACTCCTCACCAACTGGAAAAAATATGATTTTTACATCGTAGAAATGGGTATCGATAGTCCGTCAGCCCCTAAAAACATGAGCTACTTATTGAGTATTTTGCAGCCAGAAATCGGTATTTTCACGAGTGTCGATGCCGTGCACTCCGAGCCATTTGACCGCCTGATTCCCCTCAACACACCTGATCGCCGCACCGCCCTCGTAGAACTAATCGCCAAGGAAAAAGGTAAACTGATCCGCTCGCTGCCCGAGACTGGACTGGGCGTCATTAACGCCGACAATAAAATTCTCGTTCAAAACTCACTTCCCACTCCCGCCACAGTCCTCAAGTTTGGCGAAAGTGCCAGTGCGGACATTCAAATTGAGTCAGTCAGTTGGACAAACTCAGGCACCAAGATGATTTTCACGACAGATCAAGAAAAAATTACCCTGCACTTTCCCGAATACTTACTCCCCCCGCACTACGCACACACCTTTGCTTCGGCGCTGTGTGTCGCACAGTACCTCGAGATTTCACTCTACAAAGCGGGCAAGTTACTCGAGAAAAACCTGATAATGCCACCCGGCCGCGCTTCCCTCATCCCTGCCCTCAATGGCGCCACCATTCTGGACAGTTCGTACAATGCGTCTACCCAACCAATGCTCGACTTTCTGGAATTGCTAGCCGAACTACCTGCCAAACGCAAACTTGCTTTACTTGGCGACATGCGCGAACTTGGCTCGGTTGCGGAAGACGAACACCAGCGCGTCGCTAAAAAAGCTGCCAAAGTTTTGGACAGCGTGGTTTTGGTCGGACCGCTGATGCGCGAGTTTGCCTTGCCTGTTTTTCAGGCAGCTAACGTCCACGCCCAGTGGTTTCCCACCGCTGCGGCTGCCGCTCGCTACCTGCGCAACCAACTCCAAAAAGATGATATTTTACTAGTCAAAGGTTCACAGAATACGTTGTTACTCGAAATTGCAATTGAAGAGCTAATGGCCAACCCAGCCGATGCTCCAAAACTCCTCGCCCGGCGTGGTGCATACTGGGACAGGGAGCGGAAAAAGCTCAGTACATAGCCAGAAAATCACTTAGATCTGCAGCAGGCGAGCCAGGTTATCACCTACTCCGCCGCCACGCCCGGTGGTGGTGGCACCACAGGCACTGCGGCTCGAACTGGTTTTCCTGACATCCAGTCCACAATTGCTTTCGCCACCGGTGCCGCATCTTTACTACCTTCACGATACAAATTGGCTTCGTCACTTTCTACCAAAACGGTAATTACAATCGTTTCTGGAAAGTCCATTTTCTGAAGCTCTTTGAGCCAAGTCGCGTGGTCGCTGTAGTTGGGCACATGTGACTCCGCCCGCAGCGCCGCGGTCGCGGACCGACTGGCGGCCAAACTCTCTTCTGCGGTAAGGACGGGAGTTGCTAAGTCTGAGGCTGCACTGCTCAGTGAAGTAACTCCCGTCGCCGCTTCATCTGAAGCTACGGTAGCCGCACCACTTGAAGCAACCTGACTCCCTAGCAAACTACTCGTATTAAGCGCCATCGTAAACCAAGCATGTGTCTTCTTTTTATTCAAGTTAGTATTTATGCCAAACTCAGCAGTACCAGTTTTACAAGCCACCAAACTTTCCTGTAACCGCTGATAGGCACTCGCCTCCGCCACCGCAGGATTTCCCTCCATCTGTTTAGTATTCCACTCAAAAAATGGATAGGCAGTGCCACCAGCACTACAAGCATCGATCATCCCATCGACCACCAGCTCCAAGTTCTCTTCTGTCAAACCCAAACTGCGGCACTGTTGCGCGTCCATCGCCAGCAAAAACGGCGGACAAGCAGTGCCATGATTCACGATCGATTGCGTCATTTGAGACACTTGCAGCGGCGTCACCAAGATATCCCCTTGTCCGATCCCAAAATGATAGGTATTTCCCAAAAACCAGCGTTCACCTTGAACTTCTTCTTTCCAGGATGGTGATGGCACAAAACCAGCCGACTCACCAGGCAGTTCAATCCCTGTTTTGCTGCCGTACCCAAACAGTCGGGCAAACTCCGCTAGCTTCTCTGGCCCCATCCACTCGGCAGCTTTGTAAAAATAAATATCGTTACTGCGCGAAATTGCTTTGCGCAAATTGACCGTACCTTCGGTGCGGCCATACTGTGAAAAGTACCAGTTTCCATACGAGTACTCACCCACTTTCAAAACACCTTCATCCACCACTGTGGTGTTGGCGTCAAACTTACCCGACTCCAAACCAGCCGTCGCCGTCACCAACTTAAAGACAGACCCCGGTGGATACGCACCGCCAATGGCTCGATTAAAAAAGAGTTGTTTGGGATGCGTGAAAAAGTCACTTACCAGTTTGCGCCGTTCTTTTTCTTTATCGGGATCACTTTCTCGCTTGCTCATTATGTTAGGGTCAAAGTTGGGAGTACTGATCAACGCCAAAATCCCCCCCGTCTGGGCATCTTGAATCACCACAGCACCTGTCTGGTCACCCATCGCTTCAGCCGCCACTGTCATTAAAAATGGATCTAAGGTAGTAGTTACCGAACTACCTGGCTTGCCGAGCTCGGTACGGAGTAAGCGATTTTTCTTGCCCAGAGCCGTAATTTCATAAATTTCTTTCGAATTCACTCCTGTCAGCATTTCATCATAGCCGCGCTCTAGTCCAAACTTGCCAATCACTTCATTGGCTCGCAGGGATGGATTTCTCTCAATATCTTCAGCCGTCACCGGGCCAGTGTAGCCAATAATGTGCGCCCCTGCACCTCCTAGCGGGTACCAACGAGTTGAATCCACTATAATTTGAGCAGAATCAGTCGCCATTAGTGGCAAAGCCTGCTCACGGCTGACCGCCGTTCGAGCATCGTACAGTCTATCGGGGTTACTCCCTTGCCAATACACCGCTTCATTAAAGACCAATTGATTACCATAGCGATCTTGTAAAATGCCTCGCTCTTTGGGCATTGTCACGGTAAAAAAACGATTATCATCTACCAACGTCAAATACTGAAAACCTGCCACTACCTGCAGATGAAACAAGCGAATCAACATAATACTGCCACTGACCACTGCGAAGCCTAGGAGTAAAAACATGCGTAGCTGAATTGTTTTTTGTAAAACCATACTTTTGAGTTATAGAAGGCACTCTGCTCTGTTTTTATTGATCTATATACTAAACTGTTGGTACTCTACTCACTACACTTGTCTGCGTTTCTTTACACTCTGCCAGGTGAAAACCACTCAATAACGGTATGCCGAACTTTTCGTGGTAAAAATAGGCGGGTAGTGATCAGCGCAATCCCACAAAAAAGAAGTGTAAACAAGACCGTTTTGTAGTTAAACGTTAACTGCGCCACACTTGCCAAGACCATCGACATCGTTAAACTTACCAAAAATGCGGCATTTTGGATATGAAACTTGGTTTTTCCCAGTGCTTGCAGTCCCAACCAACCCAAACCAAACACGAGGACTACAACACTCCACGAAACAGACAGAAAACTACTGGCCACTAAACTCGCAACTAGGAGTAAAAAAATCTGAGCGCTTTCGCGTTCTTTACGTACTGCTAACGATACAAATACCAGTGAAACAACTGGAATTGCAACACTTATTTCCAAGGCAAAGATCAATGAAAAAATGAGGATTTTTAGTAGATTTTGTAAAATTGTGATTAGCATATGATGTGACTTCTTCTATTTACTCAAAGCAAACCTTACCGCACCTCGACGAGTGGTGCTGCATAAAATGAGTGTAACTGATCAACTACCGCAGTCTGCATCGGCGCTGTTGCTGGCTTTGAAACCGTGGCCACCACACCAACAAATTGGCCAGATGGAATATCTGGCTGCCCGACAGTGGTGAGGCGTTCACCAGGATTAATGACCGCTTGAATCGGCAGCTGAGTTACCTCAACCCGTTTGCCAGTCCCCACCAACAAACCTTGCACACCGCTTTCAGTCTGAACCAAAACTGGTTGAGAATCTCTAGTTTGAAATAATAAAACTTGCGACTGATTCTTAGAAACAGTACTAATTCTGCCCATAAGCGTATCTGAAATATACACCAGCGCACCTTCCTGAATGCCGTCAGCACTCCCGAGTGCAATCGCCGTCATCGCATAAGAAATAATTGGAGCTGCCAGCTGTTTTTTCTCTCTTCTGTTAGCATTACTGCCTTGTGCGGTACTTCCATCACCTTCAATAACTACGCGCAGTGCTTCGTTTTCTTTTTCTACAGCTTCGAGTTCACTCAACCGTGCAAGCGCTCGAGCGTAGGCTTGTTTTAAGTTACTAACTTCAGCGGCGTTTTTTCGCTCTTGATCAATCAAGTAAAAAGGAAACTCTAAAATGGAAGCAGATCGCATCCCAAGATACTCAATTGGCTGTAAAACAGTGAGTGTCGTTTGCTGCAAAGTTCGTGCCCAACCGACTCGTTCCAGCATAAAAATACTCACAACTGCTAAGCACAAAATAGCAACTTGTTTTAGAGTAGTATTGAATTGGGTAGTCAGTGGTTGCTTCATAGGTGTGCTTGTAGAGTAGTTTAGATTTATTCCTGTAACTGTAGGCCTTTAATGACTGCTTGATTAGCGTCATTGGCTATAAAAACTTCAGCAGAAAGTTGTTGCTGCAAGTAGTTTGACAAACCTTTGAGTGATGAGCCGCCACCGACCAAAAATATACCCTGCTCTAAACAGCTCGTCACGATCTCAGCTGGTGCTTGGCTAAAAACCAACTGGACTGCGCGCACAATTTCTGACGCAAACTGCGTGCATACTGGTGCAATGTCTTCGCTTGAAACGACGACTGTTTTGCCCAACTGTGTCAATAAATTCTTGCCGCGCACCGATAACTTATGATTTTTGACTGAACCATTGAGACTAACTTCCCCCAGTTCTTTTTTAACAAGTTCTGCCGTGTGCCAACTGACTGCCGACTGGTACTTTTGAATAATACATTCTTGGAGTAACTCGGTACACTGCACGCCGCCCCACTTGAGTCGTTTGGAAACCACCACTTCACGGCCAGTAATAATTGCCACTTCGCTGACTTGGCCACCAATATCAATCACACAGTAACTACGCCCACCCTTGTCGAGCAGCTGCAACGAAGCGGCCGCCGCCAGAATTTGATCGCGCAGTTGTACTCGCCCCATACCCGCTTGACTCAAACTGGCTTGCAGAATCTTCCGCTCCTGCGGAGTGTATGTTGAAAGATGGGCAAAGCCACCTTTCATTCCTAAAATATAATCCAAAAGCCCCAGTTGCGGGCTGCACTGTTGCACCACGATTTTGAGCAACTGATCATAGGCTTGGCTATCTGAAACGACACCATACTGGACTGGAAATAAAACTTTGACTTGATCGGTGGTTTTGCCTAGTAATTGATAGGCTTTGGCACCAACGGCGACGACTTTTTCTGTACTCTGGTGAATGGCGATGCAACTGGGTTCTTGCCAGACAACTTTGCCGTCATACAAAACACGCACCGTTGTCGAGCCGACATCGAAATAAAAACGAGAATCACTTGGTGAGTTGCGCTGCCGCAACCGGCCGCCGAGACCTTGCACAGTCATGAGTATATAGTACCGTATTTATGTAAGGGAATTGAGTAGCGTAACACTTGATTTCCACTTTCCCGCATTCATCATCTGTTCAGCAGAGTCAATCTTGGCAAGTTCTTCTGGCTTATTGGCAAAGAACTCCTTCATGCCCTTAACGCCCTCGCGGGCCAGAGCTACTTTAAGTTGCAATGCTTTATCAAGCATGCTTACCACGAGAACAGGCACTAATTTCTCAAGGTAGACCACGATTTTTTCCTGCTTTTCAAGTTCACTCACATCCTGTTGGGTAATTAATTTATCAAGCTCGATCTGCTCTTCTTTGGTAGTTAGAAGTTTGACATCATACTCCAAGAAGTCTTCCCAGATTACTTGCTGCAGTTCATCCAAAAAAGACTCGCGCTGTTCAGGCGTACCGTCTGTAACGCCAAGCATTGTAAAGATATTTTGATCTTCAAGTTCTTCAGAAGTATTAGCAGCTGGTGTAGGCGCCTGTTCTGGAGGCGCACTGAGTGGTGCCGTAGTTGCAACAGGAGTTGCTGTTACCGCACTTGGCTCAACTTGAGGTGGTTGAGTCATTGCCGGAGCTGGCATTGAAGGAGCAACAGAATCTGTTGCTGGATTCGTTGCATTACCAGATGGCGGAATGTACGCATCCACATATGATGCAGACACAGGGCTAGATGACGTAGTAAAATGGGCAGTACTATTATCCATGCACTTAGAATAACATATAAGAATAAAATAAGACAAGCCGTTAATAAGTAATCTAGCGTACTCCTTTCATGAAAAACTTCAAACCAGATCTGCTTCAAGTACTCATCACCGGAACATTCAATGTATTAGTACTGACCGTGCCTTTATTTTTCACTTTCACCACTGAAGAACTCTTTGAGTTTAATAAAATGATACTTACCTATCTACTCACCTTGGTGATCCTGGTTTTATGGGGAGTACGAATGGTCGTGTATAAGCAGTTTATATTCAAGAAAACAAAACTTGATATCCCAATTTTACTCTTTGTTCTATCGCAGCTACTTTCAACACTTTTCTCTATCCATCCGTATACTTCACTCCTGGGTTACTACACACGTTTCCACGGTGGCCTACTTTCAACTTTTACGTATGTAGCTTTGTACTACGCATTTGTTAGCAATATTGAAGTCAAGCAACTCAAAGGTTTTGTATATACAGTTATTGGCGCCGCAACTTTGGTGAGTGTGTATGCTATTTTTGAACACTTTGGTCACTCACTTAGTTGCTATCTTATTACCGGCGGTCAATCTTTTGGCACAGAGTGTTGGGTACAGGATGTCAGAAACCGTGTCTTTGCCACTTTTGGCCAACCAAACTGGTTGGCAGCATATCTTATTACATTGATACCACTGGGCATGTATGTGAGTCAAACTTCTAAAAAAATCTGGCAAAAAGTATTTTGGACTGTTTTAACAGTGTTACTTTTCATCACTGTTTTATATACCAGGTCACGTTCAGGTATTTTAGGAATGGGATTAGGGGTAGCAATATATGGCATTTTTGCAACCTTTGTGTGGTGGAAGGAGCGCCGAATTCAGCCACGAGAGTTTTACAGTAAGAACTGGCCCGTACTGACTATTTTCACAATTTTCTTGGTGCTTTTTACGGTTATTGATCACCCTTTTTCACTCAGATTGAGTAGATTTTTCTCACCGCAAAGTGCGTCTGTTACTGAGCAAGTAGCTGAGGCAACGCCAGATCCAGCACCCACAAATCGCTTAGAAATTGGTGGTTCTGACTCGGGTGAAATTCGCAAAATTGTTTGGAAAGGTGCGATCGATGTTTGGAAGCGCTATCCTATTTTGGGTTCTGGAGTTGAAACATTTGCCTATAGTTACTATCAAGACCGACCAGTTGCACATAACACTGTTTCTGAGTGGGACTTTTTATACAATAAAGCTCACAACGAGTTTCTTAACTTCTTGGCCACCACTGGCATTGTCGGGCTGCTTAGCTACTGCGTCCTGCTTATCTCTTTCTCAATCTTTACGCTGCAACGCGCCTACAAAGTACTTGCATTAGAAAAATATGACCGAGCACTGCTGTATGGAAGTTTATTGGCGGGTGTGGCGGCATTAACTGTTTCAAACTTTTTTGGTTTTTCCACGGTGATGGTCACAATTCTTATGTTCTTATTCTTCGGAATTTCTGAGCTATTTGACACCACACTTTCCAAACCACTCACCAGGGACTCAACGCTCACCAACTGGCAGTACACACTGCTACTTTGTATTAGTATCGTTGGGATCATCGGACTCTATAAAGTATATTCGTATCACAGTGCCGATGTACACTACACCAGAGCAAAGTCCTTTTTTGCCCAGGGAGAGCTTGCATACGGCATCGAAAGTCTTGCTATTGCAATCAAAAAAAATCCTGATGAAGCATTATTTTACGATACTTTAGCCAATGAATACGCGACCTATGCCGTTCACTTTTCTAATGCAGGATTTGCCACTCAAGCTGCTGAACTTACCAATCGCGCAGTGATTGCCAGCCAAGCTACGTTAGACCTCAATGATCGCCAAATTAACTACTACAAAACACGCGCACGGGTACTGATTAATTTATCGCAACTCAATCCTACACTCCTCCCGCAAGCTGAACAAACACTACAAAATGCACATCTCTTAGCACCAACCGACCCCAAGTTGTTGTATAATCTGGGACTGGTGAGTTTATGGCAGAATAAAGTTGATGAAGGCATTGCTTATTTAGAGAAATCCATCGCTCTAAAAGCTGACTACGAACTACCGCGGATTCAACTTGCACTCGCCTATGAAAAAAATGGTGAAATCGAGAAAGCACTTGAAGAATGGCAGTTTATCCTTGAAAAATTGAATCCAGAAAATCTCGAAGCCCAAGCTAAAGTCGCTACACTTTCTGCCCAGCTCAAATAGGACAAGTAAAACCTAGATGGTGTCACCATTTATACTAACAACAGGTACTACACAAACCATGAAAATTATTACCGTCCCCCATCCCACACTGCGCCAGGTCGCCACACCAGTGACGGTGGTGGATAAAAAACTAACCGAGTTTTTGAAAGACTTAGAAGAAACATTGCTGGAAACCCGCAACCCAAAGGGTGTCGGTTTGGCCGCACCCCAGGTAGACAAATTGAAACGTATTTTCGCGATCAATATTGTTGAACATAATCGTGAACTACGCTCACTTATTAATCCAGTTATCACTGATCACAGTCAGCAAGTGACGCTCGGCCCCGATCCTGAAGAACCATACCTAGAAGGCTGTCTTTCCATTCCTGGTATTTACGGCCCGGTGCCACGTTGGGAGTGGGTGGAGTTGGAGTATCAGTTTGTAAAAAACAATGAATTGATCAAAAAAAAAGAACAATTTGAAGACTATGGTGCGCGCGTTATTCAGCACGAACTTGATCACTTAGATGGCGTGCTGTTTATTGATTACTCACTGCGCCTTAACTTGCCGCTCTATCAAGAAGTTGAAGGCAAAAAAAAGATGGAAGAGATCGATAAAACGCTGTTGCAGTATGTTTAAAGAATCTAGTATGGCTAAATACACCGTCGTCATCGCTGGCTCAACTAGTCACACTCGCCTTTGTGCGGAAAGTCTACGAAATAATCCTGACTTTGAGATTGTTTCGGTTGTCACTCCCCTTCCCAAACCAGTTGGCCGCAAACAAGAAATTACTCCCAATCCGCTACACCAGTTTGCAGTTGATCACGAAATCCCTGTAGTTTTGGTCGATAAAAAAATTGATTTACAAGTGAGAAAAGAATTAGAAAGTGAGTTGGAGTCGCGGACTCAAGCAGCATCGAGCCCGCAAGATAAAACCGATCAGACACACCCAGAAAAAAAACCACCTGCAGTTACTCGACCTGACTTTCTGCTCGTCGTCGACTTCGGCTACTTTGTCCCAAACTGGCTGCTCGCTTTCCCAAAAACTGCGCCAATTAATATTCACCCTTCTAGTCTGCCCAAGTGGCGCGGTAGCTCACCTGGCCAATTTGTCCTGCTTTACGGCGAATCAGAATCTTCGGTGAGTGTGATCGTGATGAATGACTTGCTCGATCAAGGCGACATCGTCACCCAGCTGCCCTTTGCAGTTGATCCCAACTGGACACAGACTGAGTACTACAATGCTGGATTTGCACTAGTGGCGGCAGAGCTGCCTGAAATCTTGAAAAAACTCGCTCAAGGCCAGATTACCCCCCAGCCGCAACCGCTTGACTCACCGACGCCAACTGCTAGCCGATTCACCAAACAAGACGGTTTTGTGCCTTGGGAGTTGGTGAAGGCTGCAATGGAAGGCAAAGAAGTTGACACCGTCTCAGTAGTTCGCACATTCATTGGGACGACTTCCGATCGTGAAAGTAGCGAAAATGTAGCCAACGCTTCGCTCTCACCGATTCTGGCCGCTGCACTCAATTCACATACATCAGTTGCCTCATTTACTTTTCATGCCACGAAAGCACTTGCACCCTGGCCTGGCGTGTGGACAGTCATTCCTACAGAGTCAGGAGAACAGCGTATGAAGATCTTGAGTACAGTACTAGAAAATGAAGTATTGCGACTCGACCGAGTCCAGGTTGCTGGCAAACAAGCAGCTCAGTGGCAAGAAGTTAAAAATATCATCAAGTAATTACGGATTATTCTTGCCGTTCAATCCAGAAAAGTCTAGTTTTCCGGATTCATCTTTATCTTTATCTTCAACTTTAGATGTAGGTTCACTAACCGGCCTACTATCAATCACGGTAGCACCTCCGCCAGTATTACCATTTGCATCGAGGATGCTATGACCATCAGTAGAATCTACTGGATTGTCTTCTTGAGAACCAGATGGAACCTCTATCTTAGGAACAATTATTGGACGTCCTTTTTCATCAACTGTGTAGCCTGGGTTATAAGGTTCAAAGCCGGTTATATGACTAGTAGCTTCAGCAGGATCAACTGGAACTTGTTTTTGACCTTCAACTAAATTTGTTCTAGAACCATCAGGGTTATCTACATAAATACCAGTTAAGGTTGTTGGAGCTGCATTCTCAGCAGCTCTTTCCTGTTGTAGTACTGCTAATCCTTCATCAGTCGTTCCCAAATCTGGTGGTGATCCAGGTTGTTGTTGCTGCTCAACAGGCTGTGACGGCTGTGAGCCACCCCAAGTAATTTGAGTACCGTCAGGTAAAGTAGCTTCTTTTTTGTCAAAAGACTCATCAGCAACTTCAACAGGTCTCTCCTCCGCAGCTATACCAGCCTGTCCAGCTGCGTCAGGATTATATTTCTGTGGAGGTAGTGTTTCGTTCATATAGAAGTAGTATGAACCAATAAAAATAAAAACGCAAGTTATTCGGACTTGAATTCAGGATAATATTTTATTAAAGAAATATAACTGCAGGCAAACTAGGCTGCTGCTTGAGGTTTTTTCCAGTGAGTAGTGACGCCACTTTTGCGGAGCATCTTGACGACTTTTGCAGGAACTTTTAAGCGTTTCTTAATACCATCCACCATTACGGTCACGGTATGTAAGTTGTACTTGAAGGTGCGCTTACTACGATTCTTGGCGTGGGAAACTTTGTTTCCGACACTAGCTTGTACTGGGAATTTGAAGGCGTATGACATAACTGAGGGATTATATCATGGGCTTCTGACGAAACCAAGCAGAAGTTATCAAACTTTACCTCACCTAGAATGCTGCGGGTAGTTACTCGAAAACCATTCCTTGGTATAATGTACCCATGGGACTTTTTAGCCTCCTCTTTTCATCACCAGTTGTTTTCTTTATTGTGGCTGTAATCATCGTCTTGGCAATCACGATTCATGAGTTTGCTCACGCCTGGATGGCCGATCATCTCGGTGATCCAACACCGCGCTACCAAGGTCGAGTCACGTTAAATCCCCTTTCCCATCTCGACCCACTTGGTACTGCTCTGTTGTTTTTTGTAGGATTTGGTTGGGGAAGACCAGTCCAGTTTGCCCCACTCAACCTCAAGAACCCAGTCCGAGATGCCGCAATCATTGCACTAGCAGGGCCCGTTTCTAATTTACTCTTTGCGCTCGCAATTGTGTTGATTGTGCCATTTGTGGGAACCGCACTTTCGCTGCCCAGCACGATCGTAGGCTTGGTTCTCCAGCTCGGCATTACTTATAACTGTGTCTTGGCCATCTTCAACCTCGTTCCTGTCTATCCTTTGGATGGAAGCAAGATTTTATTTGCACTCTTACCACGTAACCTAGCCTGGGAGTACGACGTCTTGATGAATAACTATGGTACTTTCATTTTAATTGCGTTAATCTTCCCGTTTGCAGGGGTTTCAGCAGTTTCACTCTTGATCTCGCCGGTAATTGAGTTTGTATCAGCGTTGTACTATGCACTCGCTTTTGCTATTTGGGGGTAATTATTTTCCTTTCTAATCTTGAAGTAAATCTCAGTAAGAGTTTACCAACGCTCATATGCACGACCTCTACATCAAAACCTTCAATCTAGGCGAACTACAGACCAACTGCTACATCGCCTGGGACGCGCTTACCAACGATGCGGTAATTATCGATCCTGCCGACAGCGGTGGGATGTTGAGTGAGTTTATTTTGGAAAATAATTTACAGCTTTCGGCGATTCTGCTCACCCATGGACACTTCGATCACTGTCTCGGTTTGCTCGAGCTCAACTTGAACTTTGCGGTACCAGTCTATCTGCACGAAAAAGACTTACCACTCATCAAAACTGCTCAGAAAAGCGCCCAACATTGGCTCAAGCACTCGGTCGATCCAGTGCCGACGCCCACGCACTCGTTTGTTGAGGGCGAGGTAGTTACGTTCGGTGAAGTTTCGCTGACAGTTTTGGAGACGCCAGGCCACACTCCCGGCAGTGTCTGTTTTATCTCAAAACCCGAAGTACGCGTTTTTATTGATGGATTACAAATTTACTCAGAAACTAAAATTGTATTGACTGGAGATACTTTATTTAAAGACACATTTCCACGGACAGACTTTCGCTATTCGAGTGTTTTACAACTACATGAGTCCTGGGAAAAACTGAAAAATGTCGGTGCAGAAACTACCATTCTACCCGGCCATGGCGACCTGACACGGTTGGGGGCAACCGCAGTATTTGTAAAATAATCCCCCTCCCTTACTACTCAACAGCTTCTGCACGGATTCTTCATCTGTCGTATAATGAAATAATTGCAGATCACAACAGGAACTTTATGAATATTCTGATCGTCTACGCCACCTACTCCAATAGTACTTTTACAGCAGTTCATCTAGCAGCTGAGGAGCTCCAAGCAGCTGGCCATACAGTCGAGTTGGTCTTGGCGCGCGACGCCCACGTCACCCATCTCCAAAATGCAGCGGTGGTGATCTTGGCTTCACCAAGTTGGGACTATCATGGCGAACAAGGCCAGCCACACGAAGATTATTTATTGTTTAATTCAGTAACTGCCGACTCGAGCTTCCCTGGCAAGAAGTTTGCGGTACTCGGTCTGGGAGACAGTAGTTATACCTACTTCTGCGGCGCAGTGGCTCATCTAGAAAAGATCGTCGAACGTTTTCAAGGCCATTTATTTATCGAGTCACTCAAGATTGATCAATTCTATATGTTTGAGGATGAAGCCTCTAAAAAAGTCCGCGAGTGGGCTCGCGCTGTGGCTGCAAAATTACAAGAGTAAATCTTTCGAAACTTCTGTTGTATACTTAAACCCATGCAAACCGTCTCTCAACAGTTTTTATGGAAAATCGGCGCGCCAGCTGGTCTGGGCGTGATGACAACTGGTCTGACGTTGAGCCGCCTTGCCACTCGCTCTGGCTACCATATTTTTGACTACGCCGAGTATCCTTCTCTGATCAAGGGTGGCCACAATACCTACGAAGTAAATATCTGCAAAGACCCTGTCGGCATGGTCAAGTACGTGATTGATTCACTGGTTTGTTTTGATGAACTGACTTTCAACTTGCACAAAGACCGCTTGGCTCCAAGTAGCACCGTGATTTATGACTCCGCCAGTTTTGATCCCGACACTACTGCCAAAAAAATTGGCGTACCGATGCAAGAAATTCTCAATGACTTGAAGGCTGAAAAAGTGATGGTGAACATGATCGGGTTGGGAGCCAGTTTTGCGCTGCTTGGTGGTCGCCTCAACATCCTCGAAGACTTAATTACGATCGAGTTCAAACGTAAAGGTGATGAAGTTGTTGCTACCAATATTAACTGCGCACGAGCTGGCTATGAGTATGTTTCAGAGAACTTTGCGTCTGAAGTGACGACGGTGCTGGCATATCAAGAAAATCCTGAACGCCGCGCCATTTTGGCTGGCAATGATGCCTTTTCTTTGGGTGCCGTGGCCGCCGACTGCAAGTTCTACTCCGCCTATCCAATGTCTCCATCGTCTTCGGTGGTAGAAATTCTGGCTGGTTGGCAGAAAAAAACGGGGATGGTTGTCCGTCATGCTGAAGATGAAATTGGAGTGGTTAATGAAGCGCTCGGCGCTTCGTTTACAGGTGTCCGTGCCGCAACGGGAACTTCAGGTGGAGGTTTTGCCTTGATGGCTGAAACGATTTCTTATGCGGGTATTGCAGAGTTGCCTCTGATTATTTTCTTGGCCCAACGCCCTGGTCCGGCCACCGGTATGCCGACCTGGACCGAACAAGGTGATTTGTTGTTTGCCACCTACGCTGGCCATGGTGAGTTTCCCAAAATCGTGATTGCACCTGGTGATCCTGAAGAAATGCTGGACTTAACGATGAAAGCATTTGACTTGGCAGATATCTATCAAACTCCAGTGATCGTGCTTTCAGACAAAGTCCTTTCCGAGTCTCACTACAGTATTCCAACCAGCAGGCTTGAAACCTTGATGCAGCGGCCGATTCGCCGTGGTAAAACCGTTACCCAACCCGAATCAATGCCGTATCTGCGCTATGCTGACAGTGCTGATGGC
>CAYUES010000004.1:0-41236 GCA_964443885.1 uncultured Pseudomonadales bacterium | reverse complement strand
ACACTGATTAGATGAAAAACTTTAGCTTTACAGTCCTAACTTTTTCACTACTTATTATTGGTTCTATCTTTGTTTTGGAAGCCTCGGTTGCTGAAAGTTTTACTACCTTTGGCGATCAATATTTTTTGTTTAAACAGCACTTAGTGGGCGTGGCGGTTGGGTTGGTTGCGTACTTGGCAGGACTATTAATCCCCCCCAAACTCTGGGTCCGGTTTGGCCCATTCTTGTATGGTATTGGCATTTTACTTTTGATC
The DNA here is from genome assembly GCA_964443885.1 of uncultured Pseudomonadales bacterium. Lineage (GTDB taxonomy): Bacteria > Patescibacteriota > Microgenomatia > UBA1400 > PJMF01 > OMIS01. Next base: position 40,982 of record CAYUES010000004.1, on the reverse strand, counting down.
GCTGTCTTCATTCCTGGGATTGGCCGGGAGCTGAATGGCGCGAGTCGGTGGATTAATGTCGGTGGCTTTGGATTTCAGTCTGTGGAGTTTTTTAAGTTTGGCTTGATTACTTTTTATGCACAGTGGATGTCTCAACATCAACGGCTGCGTGTTTTTTTGGCGTCACTGGCACTCCCAATTTTGCTATTAATTCTACAGCCAGACTTAGGCTCACTCCTGTTAGTACTCAGCATTGCGTGTAGTGTATTTTTTGTAGCAGGGGGTAATCTCAAACACTTAGCAATGATCGCCGCCGTGGGAATTCCCCTCGTAGCGTTGGCAATTTTTACTTCACCGTACCGACGAGAACGAGTGATGACGTTCATTAATCCAGAATCTGATCCACTCGGTGCAAGTTTTCACATTCGCCAAATTACTTTAGCGCTTGGACGAGGTGGTTGGTTTGGCCAAGGATTGGGCAACTCCACTCAAAAATTTGCGTATATTCCTGAGGCCAGTACCGACTCAATCTTTGCGATTATTGCTGAAGAAGTCGGTTTTGTTGGTTCGACGATTATAATATTAGCCTTGCTGGGGTACATGCTCCTGGGCTATCAAATTATTAAAGATGAAAAAGATATCGGCGTGCGACTGCTGGGTTTGGGGCTGATCACTTGGTTGGGTGTCCAGATGATTTTAAACCTCTGTTCGGTGGTGGGGCTGGTACCACTGACTGGAGTACCACTGCCGTTTTTCTCATATGGAAGATCCGCTGTAATCATGGTACTCTTGGCTGCAGGTATCCTCTCGAGAATTGGAAGATCAACAGATAGAAAAAACTAACATGAAACTGCTCATTACCGGCGGGCATCTTACACCGGCCCTCGGCCTCATTGATTACATTAAAGAAGAACACGCTCAAGACAGCGTGGTTTTTATTGGTCGTGACTATTCACAAGAAAAATCAAAGCAGCCTTCCAAAGAGCGGCTAGAAATTGAAAAGCGCTCCGTAAAGTTTATCTCGTTTCGCTCAGGCAAGTTTGCAGAGTACAACCCGATTGCCTTGCTGCACTCAGTGTATCTCTCGGTCACCGCTTTTTTCCATGCTGGTAGCATTATCCTCCGTGAACGTCCAAATATTGTGGTTTCGTTTGGGAGTTACTTAGCAGTGCCAGTGGCCGTAGCTGCCTGGCTTTTGCATGTGCCGGTGATTACTCATGAGCAAACACGTACTATCGGTAGTGCTAACCGTTTCATTATGAATGTAGCTAAAGTGATTGCTGTTTCCTATCCAGACTCAGTCAGTCTTGTCTCAAAAAATGTAGTCGTAACGGGCAATGTCTTACGCAAACAACTCTTACAAAAAAATCCTACACAGCCCACTTGGATTACCAAAAAACCGGAAAAACCAATTCTCTATATTACTGGTGGCAGCCAGGGCTCAGAGATTATTAATACTGTAGTAGCCCAGTGTTTGCCCCAGTTACTCAAAGATTGGTTTGTGATTCATCAGTGTGGCAGTACCAGCCAAAAGCGCAGTTATATTCAAGAACTAGAAAACTCTCGTGAGCAACTTAAAACCAATCAGCGGAGTCAGTATATCGTCAGAGAGTGGGTGAGTGTCGATGAACTTGCCTGGATTTATAGTCAAGCAGCGGGCATTATTTCTAGAGCAGGGGCAAATACAGCACAAGAAATTGGCGTTTTTGCTATTCCTGCAATTCTAATTCCGCTGCCATTTTCCAGAAATGATGAGCAGTTACTCAATGCCCAGTGGCTCGCTCAAACGGGTGGGGCAGTTTTGATCAATCAAAAAGATCTGACCAAAGAGTCAATTATTGCCGCTCTCAATCAAGTTCACCATAGCAATAAAACTATGAAGAAAAAACTGCAGCTAGTTTCAATTCCGCTAGACGCGGATAATAAACTCTATGCGCTCGCACAGAAATTCGCCACAAAGTAAAAAAAATCGATCAGAAAAACTGCTTGCTCTTAGCAAGTCGCCATTTTGGGGCATGGGGTTGCTTGTGATTGTGGTGATTGGTGCTATTTTTTGGTTGCAACAATTTTTTCAGGTTAGCCAAGTTGCGTGTGTACTAGATGGACGAAGCTGCCCAGAAAACTTGACTACGTACACAACAAACTTCCATGGGCTGCCGATCTTTGGCTATGACTACACAACAGTTCTAGAAACAACGCCATTTCCGCTCCCAATTCTGCTCACGCAAGTCAAAAAAGAACTGCCCAATAAACTGCATCTAGAATTTAGCATGCAGCCTCTGGCGTATCAGCTCACCACTCCAGAGCGTAAACTCACGATCAGTGAAGCTGGGCGTGTCTTTGAAGAATCAAACTTAGCTGCTCCAATTGAAGTAGCAGTTATACCACCACTTGAACAAATCTTAGCGTCGGAAACTCAAGTGCAAACCAACGTTCATGACTGCATAAAAAATCTGGCTAAGGCTTTGACCGTACACAACCTACTGCAATCTAAAGTCAGTTGGGTTGACAAAGATACAATTACGCTTATTATGAATGGTGAGCAGCAAACAGCTATTCTGGATTGTACTAATCCCGCTGTAGCCGTTCGTAAACTGGCAGTGATTGTTTCTTCACCTGAATATCAGGAAAAGAAAGCAACTATCAAGGAAATTGATGTGCGCTTTGACTTGCCAGTACTACGCATACAGCAATAATTTTGATATGCTGTAGAGATACTATGCCTTCAGACACAATAATAACAGGAATCGACATTGGAACTGATAAATGCGTGACGCTGATCGGTAAGGTGGATGGTGAGACAAAAGCACTCAAAGTGCTTGGTGTTTCGGCAGTGCCTGCGCGCGGCATGAAGAAAAGTCAGATCATTGATCTGGAACAAGTCCTCAGCACTATCAATGAAAGTCTCGATGGCGCCGAACGGATGGCTGGCCTGGAAGTCAGTAGTGTCTATGTTTCAGTCGCTGGCAATCACATTGCCTCACTCAACTCCAAAGGTGTCGTCGCGGTCGCTTCACCAGATCAAGAAATCACGCGCACCGATGTCAATCGCGTCATCGAAGCTGCCCGTGCCATTTCACTCCCATCTGACAAAGAAGTTATTCACGTCATTCCTAACTACTTTAAAGTTGATTCACAAGATGGCATTAAAGATCCAATCGGCATGACTGGCGTTCGTCTCGAGGCAGAAGCCCACATCGTAACTGCAATGAACGTGACGTTACGTAATATCCAAAAGTGCATGGAAGATCTCGGGCTGACCGTTCGTGGTTTTGTGTTCTCTGGAATCTCTGCAGCTGAAGTAGTCTTATCTGAAACTGAAAAAGAACTCGGTGTTGCTTTGATCGATATTGGAGCTGGCTCAACGTCTGTCTGTGCCTATGTTGATGGCGCGCTTGTCTACTCGGCTTCGTTACCAATTGGTGCTCGACATATTACTCAAGATATCGCACTTGGTTGTCGCGTCAGCATCGATGTTGCTGAAAAAGTAAAACTCTCACTTTCAGGATATAAAGAAGAAGCAATCAAGCCTCACGCTGGTGAAGCCAAGTCAGACTATCAAGAGCGCAAACGCAGAGCTGATGAACTCAACCTAGCTGATCTGACGATGCACCAAAATACCGAAGTCCTTTCCAAGAAAACGATTATCGAAGGAATCATGGTTCCGCGCATGCAAGAGATCTTTTCTTTGGTGCAAGAGAAACTCGACGCCCAAGATGTTTTAAATAAAATCCCCGCAGGCGTGGTCCTGACTGGTGGTGGGGCAGAGACAGCCGAGATTACCAACGTCGCACGCCAAGAACTGAAGTTACCAGCTCGGATCGGGATGCCGACCGAATTGAGCGGTCTGACAGGCGACATTCACAAACCTTCGTTTGCTACCAGTATTGGCTTATTGATGTACGGCAAAGCCCAAGGCGGCGAACAAGTTAAAACCACTCACTCACTTGGTTCAATGTTCAAAGGTAGTTCTATAACAGGCATCGTACAAAAAGGAGTAGAGTTTATAAAATCTCTACTTCCATAACTAGAAAGCAACATCTATAACAGCAGGTGTAGTATTCATCCAAACAGCTCTTTAGTTTTTGATAGGAAATGATACACTTGAGAATATATCGCTATGGCATTAGTTAAACCCAGCAACACTACCTTCGCAAAAATCAAAGTAATTGGTGTCGGTGGTGGTGGCGGAAATGCTGTCAACTCGATGATCAACTCGAACCAAATTCAGGGTGTTGAGTTCATTGCGGTTAACACTGACGCCCAAGCGCTGCTCACCTCAAAAGCTGATACCAAGATTCAAATCGGTAGTAACTTTACCAAAGGTTTAGGTTCTGGTGCCGATCCAGATGTCGGCCGTACTGCCGCCGAAGAATCCTACGAAAAGCTCAAGGATTTACTATTTGATACCGACATGGTGTTTATCACTGCCGGTATGGGTGGCGGCACTGGCACTGGTGCTTCACCAATTATTGCCGAGATTGCCAAAGAAGCTGGCGCGCTGACCGTGGCCGTTGTCACCAAGCCGTTTACGTTTGAAGGCGTCCGCCGGATGCGCGCCGCCGAGGAGGGGATTGCAAATCTTTCTGGCTCGGTTGATACCTTAATTGTGATTCCCAACCAACGTCTGATGGACGTGATTGATAAAAAAATGACGTTACTCGATGCCTTTAGACTGGCAGACAACGTGCTGGGCCAAGGCGTCCAAGGAATCTCAGATTTGATTACGGTGCCAGGTTTGATCAACGTCGACTTTGCAGACGTCAAAACCATCATGAGTGAGTCTGGATCTGCTTTGATGGGCATCGGTGAAGCCAGTGGTGAAAACCGGGCAGCGACCGCGGCACGAATGGCAGTGGCCTCACCACTCCTTGAAGTTTCGATCGATGGCGCAAAGGGAATTCTCTTTAATATTATTGGTGGTGCAGACATGACAATGTCAGAAGTTTCTGATGCATCAAGTATTATCTCGGCGGCTGCCGATCCAGATGCCAACGTGATTTTTGGAGCAACTATCAACGAAGAAATGGGTAACAAGATCAAGATTAGTGTGATCGCCACCGGCTTCAATCCTTCCCAGATGGGCTATGCGGGCAATCGCAATATGTTTGGCGCATTTGGCCGTGAGTCAAACCGTCGCTTGACCCCTCAGCCGGCCCCATCACGCCGCAGTGAGCCTGAAGAGCAACCACAACCAAGCCTTATTGACCGCGCCCCACAAGGTTTTACGCAGCCACTCACCATGAATGAAATTCAAACGAGTGCTCAAAACCAACCCTACGTGAAGTCTCAAGCCTTCGAAGATGAGCAAGAAGAAAAGAAAGCTCCCAAACCAGTGATGGGGATGGATGCCTCTTTTGAAGACGAGTTCGAGATCCCTGCATTTTTGCGCAAACGCAAATAACTACAACCTACTCATTCCAAAGCCTGTCGCGAACTTGCCCACATTGGCACCACGACCGTAGTTCCACGGATCGAGAGCAATATCTTGGCCTTTATAGTGCACAATCAGAAACTGATGCGGTGAAACATGCCAGACATAGCTGTAGCCAAGTTGGATATTCTGATCGGCGATTTTATTGCCTTTGACAAGCAGAATTCGCAATAAGTAATTTTGCTGGGTACAGTGCATAAAACCACTGCGTGTCCAGAGTTTATTTGGATCACGATCAAATAATTTGTGCAGATAAATGACCGATTCAAAACTTTTTGACTCATACTTTGTTGCGAGTACTTCAAGTGCGTAGTTGATTGCGTCTTGGGCAGTCGGAAGGCTTTTAATTTGATTGATATGATGCAAAAGATTTCTATTGGTAATCTGTGAGATCGGTTCTTTTTGAAAGTAATGTGGTACCAGACGTTGTAATCTTTTCATAGAGTTATCCTAGCTGGGCAAGGCAAAAACGTTGTAAAGAGTATGTAAGAGAGTATTAAGGGTACACCAAACTTAAATACATGTTTGGAGTGTCGTTTTAGACGATACAATGGTGTTATCCCCTTTAATCACCCAGTATGCTATTCTTAAAAAGATGTCAGAGCCAAAAATTGAGAATTCTGCCGATTACTTTAAAACTAAAGAGATGCATTTGTTTGGAAAAGTAGAAATTGCATATCGATATTTAATTGATAAAGTCATCAAACCTTTTAATCCAGAATTTGAAAAACAGAGCCCTGATCAGCTTTGTATACTCGGTGGTTTTTTCCCTGCCCGAGAAAATATTGAGGGTTTTCAAAAATTAGCTCAGTTTATTCAATTTCCCACCGATCAACTCCGTTACTTTGACTTTAATGACGAACCTGCAACGATTTTAAAACCAGAAGAAAAAAATCTTTTTCGGAAAATTGATTTAAAAAATATTGCTACCGCAGAACAAAATGGTGAAGTAATGGTACCGCCCAACTCGGTGAAAATGATTGTTTTGGATCACGTAACTGAGTTTATGGATGATACAGCGCTGACTGAATTTTTAACTGGTCTTTCAGAAGTTTTAGCTGATGATGGGGTTGCACTTATGGCTGTCGTTAAACTTCGTGCAAAATTTTGGCATAAATTTAAAGCTCGAATTGGTATGGGTGTCAGCAGTTTTCCTCGAACATTAAGAGAGTGGCAAGAAGCGGTACAGCCACACTTAAAAATTTCCTATCGAGCCAACTATTCCATAGGAGAGAGAACGGCAACTCTTTTTATGCTGAGTAAAAAATCATCACCTTATCCGGAAGAGACGATTGACGATGATTTTGGTCAAGATGAACTAGTCATGTACGATATTGAAACTAAAAAACAAGCAGAACAACCTAAGCGAGCAGCCTAAACTGATATATTTTGTTCTATAGAATAGAATCATTGACAAATACGTACTTTCAGCTGAAAATACAGCTACGGCGTATTTGTTCAGCTATCACTGAATGATCTTGCAAAAGAGCGCTGCGCGAAGAAGTTTTTGCAGTTTAATTGAATCGCAAATTACAGTAGACCGCGCCGGGTAAGCCCGTAATCGCTGGAGAGAAGTTAAAGTACGAGGTGGTACCGTTCGAGAGAACCCTCATCATTTACCAAATTTTGGTGGATGGTGAGGGTTTTTTTATTACTAAAATCAGGAAATATAAAGTTGTAATGATTTGACTGATAGGCGGATGTTGAACGAGCGTCATAGTAACTAGAAGAAGCAATAAGCTATGAATAGCGAGTTCACCAAGGCAGAATTGCTGCCGACCGCATAACAGACAAATCATTAGAAAAGAAAATTATGAACAAAGTCAAACAACTACCAAAATCAGTAAACCTCCCTGCGATGGAAGAGGAAGTTTTGCAGTTCTGGACAGACACAAAAGCGTTTGAAAAATCAGTTGAGATGAGACCAGAAGACAAACAATACGTGTTCTACGATGGCCCTCCATTTGCGACAGGTATGCCACACTACGGCCACTTGCTCGGCTCAACTAGTAAAGACGTCATTCCACGCTACTGGACAATGAAAGGCTACCGCGTGGAACGCATCTGGGGTTGGGATTGTCACGGTTTACCAATCGAAAACATGATCGAGAAACAGCTTGATATCAAGGGTGGCAAAAAAGGCATCGAAGCACTTGGCATCGATAAATTCAACGCTGCTTGCCGTGCAGAAGTACTTCGTTTGGATAAAGAGTGGGAAAAGATCATCGGTCGCTTAGGCCGCTGGGTCGACTTTGAACACAACTATAAAACCATGGATACTTCATACATGGAAAGTGTCTGGTGGGGTTTCAAAGAGCTCTGGGAAAAAGGCTTGGTTTACGAAGGTCGCAAAGTGATTTTGTACTGTCCACGCTGTGCCACACCGCTCTCAAATTTTGAGATCGCCATGGACAACAGTTACCGCGAAGTAACTGAACCTTCCAATACCTATAAATATAAAATCAAAAACACTCCAAAAGATGAGCCAACATTTATCCTAGCCTGGTCAACCACGCCATGGAATAAACTGGCCACTCCTGCTTTGACAGTAAATCCTGAACTTCAGTACGTTAAAGCCAAACAAAACAATGAGTTTTACATCTTAGCTGACACAGCATTAAAAATGCTGACAGATTCTCCATATGAAGTCGTCGCAACTTACAAAGGCTCAGAGCTCGAACAGTTTGAGTTTGAACTGCACTTTGATTTCTATCCTGATCGTGAAGGCAAGCGCGCTGGCGTAATCGTCGCCGATCCATTCGTCACAGCAGAAGAAGGAACTGGTGTTGTTACCCTCGCTGTCTACGGAGAAGAAGACTTTAAAGTCATGCAAGAGCAGAACATCCAGATGGTTGAGCACGTTGATGAAGAAGGCAAGTTCAAGCCTGAAGTGACTCCTTGGGCTGGCATGTTTATCCTCAAAGCTAATCCATTGATCAACGAAGACTTAGCGAGTCGTGGCTTGATGTACCGCGAAGATCCACACACCCACAGTGTTGCAGAATGTTACCGCTGTAGTACTCGGTTGTACTATGCGCCACTGCCAGCTTGGTTCATCGATGTCCAAAAATTCAAACCACAGTTATTAGCACAAAATGCATTTATGAACTGGTACCCAGAGCACTTGAAACAAGGTCGCTTTGGTAAAGGTGTCGAGACTGCACCAGATTGGAACATCTCTCGTTCTCGCTATTGGGGAACACCAATGCCAATTTGGGAAGCTGACGTGACCGATGAAAAAGGCAAACCTGCCAAGCAACGCCGCATCGTGGGCTCGATCGAAGAATTCAAGAAATGGGCAGTCGATCCTTCACAAGTTGAGGGTCTCACAGACATTCATCGCGAATTCTTAGATCACATCGAAGTTTGGGTAGACGATGCAAAAACACTCAAAGGCAAGCGAACCAAAGAAGTTTTCGACTGTTGGGTAGAATCTGGCTCAATGCCATTTGCTTCTAAACACTATCCATTTGAAAACAAAGAAGTATTTGAGTCTACGTATCCAGCACAGTTCGTCAGTGAGTATATCGCGCAAACTCGCGCTTGGTTCTACACCATGCATGTGATGTCTGTCGGTGTCTTTGGCAAACTGGCGGTAGAGAATACGCTCACAACTGGCACGGTGCTCGCAGAAGACGGCAATAAAATGTCCAAGTCCAAGAAAAACTACCCTGATCCAATGAAGATCATCAATGAAATCGGTTCTGATAGTTTGCGCTTGTACCTGATGAGTTCACCAGTGATGCGTGGCGAGAACTTAAACTTCTCAGAAAATGATGTCAATGAAATCCGCAAAAAAATCTTTGTGATTTGGTGGAACTGTATTTCTTTCTATAAATTAAATGCAGGTGAAACAGCAGTAGATTTGACCAAAGAACCAAAACCAGCCACCGAAATGGATCGCTGGATCTGGAGTAGACTTGGTACAGTGACTGGTGAAGTCACAACCGCGATGGATAACTACGATGTGGTGCGAGCTTCACGCGCGATCATGGCGTTTATTTCTGATCTTTCCAACTGGTACGTCCGCCGTTCACGCGATCAAATGCGCGATGGTGAGGGCAAAGCAGATTCACTGCATTTGTATGGCAGTGTGTTGGTGCGATTGGCACAACTGGCTGCACCATTTACACCGTTCTTTAGTGAGCTCGTCTATCAGACTTTAGTAGATGAAAGTGCAAGTATTCACCACACTGATTGGCCAGCAGAGTTGGCCAAGTTTGCTGATAAAAAACTTGAAGACAGTATGACTGTGGTACGTGAAGTGGTAGAGAAAACATTAGCACAACGCCAAGAATCTGGTGTCAAAGTACGCCAACCACTAGCAAGTGTGACTGTCACAACACAGCACGAAAAACCAAGTGATGCAGTGCTGGAAGTCTTGATGTCTGAAGTCAATGTAAAGAGTGTGAACTGGGAAAGGGGCAGTGAAACAACTGTCACGCTTGATACTACTTTGACTCCTGAACTAAAAGCTGAAGGTGAAGCCCGCGAGTTAGTGCGATCAATTCAAAACTTGCGCAAAGCTGCTGGAATGTCTTTGAGTGATACTGCAACTGTAAGTGTACCAACGATACCAAGTGGTGACTGGCAGAAGTGGGTGGAGCAGAAGACAAACAGTAAGCTGGAGCAGGGCAGTGAGTTGAAAATTTTTTAATTATTCAATTGAAACATAAGTAATCTGAAAAGAGAAAAATTGTTTTTTAGATCTGGTACGAATGTGGAAATATCACTCTTATGGATTGTAATCCATAAGAGTGATATACTTGGCTGATCATGGAAATAACTAATCCCACTTGAAATTAACTTGAGAGTGTACCTAGGATTACTAGCAGTTTTTTCATTGATTTACTCAGCTGTAGCAAATGTAATTTTCTTTAAATTTAAAACTTCGGAATATCTAAAAACATTAGCAATTAGCTACATGTATATATACTTCTGTGCGTTTATACTCCACAGAATTTTATCATCTGCTAGAATAATCTTATGAAATTAAAACAACTTGCCGCATCACTATATGCAATCTTCTTATTTATAGTAGGAATTTTGACAGCATATTCAATTGGCCCATCGATTATTTTCAATGAAAATTTTTGGGGTTACTCACAACCAGCATTTTTTACTACAGCTCTTTTACAAGCTTCAATGTTTATTTTATTTGAAGCATATCTTTTATACTTAGGAGTAAAGTTATTGCAAGGCAAGTATCCAAAGTTTCTCGTTGCCTGGATTGCTGCACCATACATTTTATTGGCTATAGCTGCTGGACTGTTCGCATATGTACTAGCCAATGCAGAATTTTAATACTATTTTATGGATTTACAGTTGATGAAACTTCCAAGCTGGCTTGGCAGCCTGATAACGAGACGAGAGTAGAGTGTGTGGTGATGCGAAAGAAACTCACTTAAAAAGTCTAACTTCCTCTAAACGTATTCTTCGCACCAGTTTGCAAACCGCTTGCACGACCTTTAGAAAGTGCTTCCCTCTTTAAAGAATAAATAGTTACTGGAAGTTCATGAGCCAAACAATTTAAGACTACACCTTTATCAGATTCAGTATGATCAGACATACTAGCGTCTTCTTCTAATTGATCATCCCAAATAGCGGCTTTTTCATTATCGTCACTTAGAATAGTAAGATTTGTTGAGTGTAATTCAGGAAAATAATGTTTTCCCACTGCCCAAAATGCAAATAAAGATGGAAGTGGCTGCAAGTGAGTAATAGCGTTACGCACCTGGCGCATTAAAAACCATGTATCTTCAAAAAAATCTTGATTAGTTTTTCTCGTATTTAATAACCTAGCTTGCTGTTTTAATTGTGGATTTTCATCAAGCATTCTAAGTAAAGCATTAATTTTTCCTGCATTAGCATTTTTTTCAATATAGTTAGAAGTCTTATTTCTTCCCATTGCAAATAATCTTGACAAAAATGCCTCACCTAATTGATATGGTTCTAGAATAAGCATATTGCGATCATTTGACTTTAAAACAGCTTTTATTGTCGCCCCAATTTCTGAAACAGCAGAACCCACTTTCATAAATCGCATGTACAAAGCATCCTCCATATATGCGACTTCAGCTATGAACTCATGTTCAGGCATTAAAGTTCCACGATTTCTAGATCGGTACATTTGATATTTATTTTCTAAATCGGTGAAAAGTGCATCTAAGTTCGTAAAAGCTTCTTGCATTATTTCAATGTAGCGTAGCACTTGTTCTCGTAACGCAATAATCTCATCATTAGTAAGTGAGCGCACTTCAATGCTAGAAGGCTGGTTTTCAGTACGTGACTGATTGGAATCTGGTCGTCGATTATCTCTATCAAAACTCATATTTTACTACTGTAGCATCCTTTTATTAGTAAAGAAAAGAAGTGTCTTGGTGGTAAGAAAAGTGCTACACTAAATTGATGCGCAATTCTTTCGTTCTTATTCTCACAACACTAGTTATTGCTTTTATTACAGCTGGTTTAAGCATTGATTACTTGGAAGAGAATCAACTAATCCCACTTGAAATTAACTTGAGAGTGTACCTTGGATTACTAGCAGTTTCTTCATTGCTTTACTCAGCAATAGCAAATGTGATTTTCTTTAAATTCAGACCTTCTGAATATATAAAAACATTAGCAATTAGCTACATGTATATATACTTTTTTGCGTTTATACTTCAAAGAATTTTGTCATCTATGATGAAGTTTTGAATGTGTGGTGGTGCGAAAGACAATTTAGCTGCTATAATCTTTTTCAATTTAGTAGAAAGGAAGATCATGAGACCCGCAGAGCTATTTACAACTATTGAAGGACAAGTTGGCTGGGGAATTGGTAATGCAACTGCTGTGCCTGTCGAAAATGGAAAGTTACAATTTGTAACTCAGGCAGATGCAGTACTAACACACGACCCTGTAAATGGTGAAATGCTATTTCCTATTGAATCTGAACCTCTTGAGAAAATATTTATACTAATTGTGGATAATAATGCTGCAGCAAGTACTTCAATCTTGCGCCTAATGGCAGATGGAACTACCCATCTTGCTTATGATCTGCCAGTTATAGGTTCTAAAGATTCAGATACAGACTGAAGCATTGGATCGCAATCATCCGTACAGCAAAGTCCAAAATCCTGAGTTTGAGCCTTTGGTTTTTATGAAACCCACGGCTTTTACAAAGATGAAACTTCCAAGCTGGCTTGGCAGCCGGATGCCGAGACGAGAGTAGAGTGTGTGGTGATGCGCAAGAAACTCTAGCTGTTATAATCAATAAACAGCTATAATCACCCCCATGTCCGAGCAAATACACTCTCAAATAGACTCAAGTAATAAAAGCTATGATCAACAAGAAACCGCTACCTTTCTAGAGCATTCGCAATTAGTCGGTGAGTGGTATCAAACTTTTATTCAAAGTTTAGTAGGCTGGCAATCTGATGAGCTTCCTGACCTTACAACTCTTCCTGAAAACTTGCGTACTCGACTTGAATCAATCACTCAAGTTGCACAACAATTCTTTACGGAACAAGCTACGCGCTTTGAGCAACAAAATATGACTGCAGAAGACTTGTTATTGCAACTTGGAGTTTTCAATGACCTTGAAAAAAGAGCACTACTTGCTGATACCTCAAAGTATAAACTTACAGTTTTTAGTCCCGGTATATATGGTGTGCTGATTGATCAAGATCTGTACTTCAAATTACAACTAACGTCTAGTGCTCAAGCTGTAGCGTATACTCTGCCACATCCCAAGATTTCATTTGCAACGTATCGAATTGCGCCAGATAGAAGTATCGATACACCATATTTTAGAGAGAATTTTCCGCATGAAATACATCACCTCGCTTGGAAAGTTGCTCAAAGAAAAAACCTGGTGCCATCATCTGAGCCGCATACTTTGCGCTCACTTGGATTCTGGATGTATCAGGATGAAGTATTAGCAAACTTGGCGGCCAATCACTATCCGAAAGGATACGCACATTTTCAATCAGATTCTCCAGAAATGATTCAACTTGTTGCAGATAATCCAGAAATAATAGCTAACATTCGAGAAGATATGGGAAAACTTAATGAGTTATTCTACGATCTTTGGGAACAACTGGAACCCCATGGTACATTTCAAATAAAAGACTTTATTCTTTCAGTAATTTGCTCTACTTCCTTTGCTGAACTCGAGACAAATGCGCACAAAATAATGCAGATTTTTGCTATCCATCAGAAATAGGAAATTATTACGATCCTAGAGTCAATTGAGTTTAACTAAGAGAGCAGAAAGAAATATATGCCAACAAATATTGAACGTGGTAGACATGAATTAGCTACGTACACCCAAGAGGAAAAAGATATCATGGAAGTAATGTCAGTATATCTGACCTCAATCAACGAAAAAACTTTTGAGTTAGTTGAGATCATTTAAAAGCGCTATTATTTCTTCGTCAGACAAACCTTCAGTTTCAGGGAACATTCCTCTGTACATTTCAATAGTTGTAGCTAATTGAGCATTTTCAATTTCGCCAGGATGATATGGACTATCCGCAGTAGAGGTCTCAAGCGCTTTTATAGCTTGTGTTTGTAAGGCTTGTTCTTCTTCTGGAGTATGTTGATACGTACCTTGTTTGGCCGTAAAATTTATAATTGCATCTGTTATAACGTGGCGTGAGGTTCGTTCAGATTTCATACATTTTCCAAATTTATAGAACTATAATTATATCAAATACATATTAAATAATGCAATATAATGAGATCAGTATAGTTATATCTATAATTATAAGTAAAAGTACCTTTCCAATTTCTTACTGATTTTTGCTTTACAACTTCGATGATTTGGTATATACCATCACTAAGCTAATTGTTTCAGGAAAGGAAACTATGAACACACTTCAACGTCTCACTTTTTCAACTCTTACTGTTGCTGCGGCACTGGTAGTCGCGACGACTCAGGCGGGCGCATACAGCTATCAATCACAGTCACAAAGTTTTTCTTCTGAGTTTTCAAGTTCAGTCAACTGCGAAGGCAATTGCAATGGCAAAGCTGAAGTCACCAGTAAAACCTCGATGGATCAATCGCAAGTGCAGAGAATGGGCACGGGAACAGGCTCAGGCGGTAGTTGGGGCAGTAACTGGGGCGATCGTGATGACTGGGATAATAAAGGTCGCAGTAACCGAAATGACTGGGGCAATAAGCAAGCTAACACCGACGGGCAAGTTCGTCTAAACTGGAACATGCGTGACGGCACTTGCCGTGTCCGCTACAAAGAAGCCAACGCCCGCAGCTATAACTACACTGCACATGCTGACTGCAACGACGGCGGTATTACCATCGGTGGCTTAGTAGAGGGCAGAAACTATCACTTCCAAGTCAAAAAAGATGGTGATGAGAAATGGTCACGCCCAATTCTGCGAAGAGCTCAGTAGTCCATTCGCTGTATCCCAAGTGGATTTGCTTCATACAGCCTGAATCTGCTATACAGTAGCTATGCGTGATTGGTTTTTGCCTGCCTGCTTCTTTATTTTTGCGCTTCTCAGTGTCCAGACGCTCAGTAGTGTGGCGCCACAACTTGCTGATCGACAACTAATCTTCTTTATCATTGGGGGCATGATTTTATACTTGCAGTCACGAGTTTCATTTACCCGCCTGATGCAACTGCGCTGGCCGCTCTATATTCTTGGCATTATTTTGCTGCTCATACCACTATTTTTGTTTGGCCCAACCCGCAATACCCACCGTTGGATCGATATTGGCGGCATTTTTACGATTCAGTCTTCACAGTTAGCGTTGCCACTGACGATTTTTAGTATTTTGTATGTACTGACCACTGCCAAAGAGTATTCCTGGGGCTTGCTGTTGAAGTTTTTTGTCTTACTGGGAATTCCAGCTGGCTTAATCTTGATTGCACCAGATCTGGGTTCGACATTAACTTATGCCATGCCAGTGCTGGCACTCGTTGTTTTAGTGCCCTTTACTTGGAAGCATTTTTTGCCACTAATCGTTTTGGGCGTCGCAGGCAGTATCTTTGCCTGGCATTTTGTCTTTGAACCATATCAGCAAGCTCGGCTACTGTCATTTTTAAACCCTGAAAGTTCTGACAACTACAACGCTCACCAGGCTTTGATTACTGTCGGCTCAGGCCAACTGATCGGCCGCGGGCTAGGGCAGGGCGTCCAGTCCCATCTGCGCTTTCTCCCCGAACGCCAAACTGACTTTATTTTTGCTTCTTTTGCTGAAGAGTACGGGTTTTTTGGCTGTTTAGTCTTAATTTCTGCCTATACAGCGCTTATTTATTTTCTTTTTGCTGAAAGCCGTAAAACCAAAAAGGCTGAAGAAAAACTGTTTTTGCTCTCGATTGGCATGGCTTTTTTACTCCAAACCAGTATCAACATCCATATGAACCTTGGACTTTTACCGATCACTGGTGTTACACTACCGTTCATGTCCTACGGTGGTAGCTCGATTTTGAGCTTGGCAATCATCCTCGGCATGGCCCAAAGTATTATTACAAGGATCCCTGCTAAAACAGCACTTCATATCACTTGAGAACGTGCTATAATAGCGAGTTGTTATGTCATACGCAGTCATTCAAATCGCTGGAAAGCAGTACAAAGTATCACCTCAGGATAAGTTGGTCATCGACCGACAAGAAACTGAAGCTGGTGAAAAGATCACCGTTACCGACGTTTTACTCGTTGGTGAAGGCGACTCTACAAAAATCGGAGCTCCTTTAGTCAAAGGTGCTTCTGTTGTTTTGAAAGTCGAAGATCATCCAAGAGCAGAAAAGATTAAAGTCTTCAAATACAAATCTAAATCACGGTACCGGAAGTCACGAGGCCACCGCCAACATCTCACCACACTTACCGTGGAAAGCATTACCGTTTAAACGGTATACTGTTCAGTATCGCATGTCAGACAAATTCATTTTTTTACTGGGCAACACGCCGAGCCTCTCTACTTTAGAACTCAAAGCATTACTGCCTGAGCACGAGCTTGAAGTGATGAGTGACACCTTGCTGCGCACTTCTTTAACTGCTACCGATCCAACTCCGGCGGTTTTAATCGAGCGACTGGGCGGAACAATCAAGATTTTCCAAGAAATCAAACAACTGGAACAACACGCTGAAATCGAAGCTATTAAATCTGAACTTTCTGAAGTGATTCGGGCCGAGCAGATTCGTGACTTTGCAGTTGCTGAAATTGGTCGTGACCATCTCGAGATGATCGAAGCTGGTGAGATCAAAGCATTGCTCAAACGTGATGGCATTGCCACTCGCTACATCGATGGCTCACGCCATGGCCTTTCCAGTGCAGTGCTTTCTCACCAAAAAGTAACTGAAATTACGGTTATTCAAGTTGAAAAAGAACTGTTGTTGGCCAAAACTGTCGCTGTCCAAGACATTGATCAATGGACGTTCCGCGATCGCCGCAAGCCATACGCTGATCGTAAAAAAGGTATGTTGCCACCAAAAGTTGCCCGAATGATGGTCAACTTGGCCGTGGGCGCAAATCCAAAACAAGACGAGGTTTTACTTGATCCGTTTTGTGGAACAGGCACGATTTTACTCGAAGGTTTAGAACGCTATGTCACCGTCATTGGCAGTGATATAGATGTTGAGGCTGCAACAGGTGCCCGTAATAACATCGAGTGGTACCGTGAAAACATCGTCGAAACACTACCTGAATCTACCGTCTACAACCAAGATGCAACTCGCTTAGTGCTTGCCAAAGGGCAAAAAGTGAACTACTTAGTAACCGAGCCTTTCTTGGGCAAACCTCGCCCTGAACCAGCTCAACTAGCCAATACCTTCAAAGGTTTGGAAAAGTTATACCTCGGTGCTTTCAAGCACTGGCGCACACTGCTCGCACCTGGTGCCAAAGTCGTCTGTGTCTTCCCAGCCGTTTTGAGCGATCACACCCCTGGATATCCGACCGCAACGCTCAAATCTTTAATTGACAAGTTGGCACAGTTTGGGTACACTACTACTTCTGAAAGTGTGGTGTATCATCGCCCTCAAGCCGTGATCTCCAGACAAATTTATCAATTTGAATATAAACCAGAGTAATTTATGTCACACGTTAAAGCATCAGGCTCAGTCCGACAACATCCACAGAGTAGACGCCATGGCAAACGCCTTGGAGTTAAGTTATCTGGTGGATCAGCTGCAAAACCAGGTCATATCATCTTGCGCCAACGCGGTGAAAAGTACAAAGCTGGCAAAAATGTCGGTATGGGTCGTGATCACACTATTTTCTCTTTAGTTGAAGGCACCGTTGCTTTCGGCAAACGTTTTGGCAAAACCGTCATTAACGTTATTTCTCAATAAATTTACAATTTCTTTATACTAGAGAAGTATCTTCATACTGTGTAGTCTCAGGAAGCCGTCACTGCAAGCTACCTCACTTGTGTGAGTTGATATGTATAGGCTGACTGCGAAATGAGCTATTGGCGAATGTCTATACAATATGAAGATACTTCAAGTAGTCAATGAAGCAAAAATCCACCTGGTAAATCTAATCAAAATAGTATACATTTCACAGTATGGCAACATACTCAATCCAACCTCTTTCAGTAGAACTACTCCAACCTAATCCGTACCAACCTCGGGATAAAATCAAAAAGGAAGACATCCTCGAGCTAGCAGACTCCATTAAGTTATATGGAGTCCTTGAACCGCTGGTTGTGGCTGAAACACCTGCCGGCTACCAGATCATTGCTGGTGAACGTCGTTGGCGCGCCGCCCAGCTGGCTGGCCTGACAGAAGTACCAGTCATCATCAAGCAAACGACTCCTAAACAAATGCTCGAACTGGCGATCATCGAGAACGTCCAACGGACCGATCTTGGCCCACTCGAGAGAGCCCAAGCATTCCAGCAACTCCTTCGTGACTTTAACTTGACTGTAGCCGATGTCGCACAGCGCATTAGTAAATCTCAATCCTACGTCAGTAACTGTCTGAAACTGCTCAAACTCCCCGATGCAATCAAAGATGGTTTGGCAGGTGGCATGATTAGCGAAGGTCACGCCCGCGCTATTTTTGGTATTGAAGAACCAGGTGCAATGGTCGGGATCTACAAACAAATCCTCAAGGAAAGCGCATCGGTGCGCCGAGCAGAGGAGTTGGCTCGCTTACATAAGCAACAGAACTCGACTTCACCGCTGGTGCGCATGCGCCCAAGCACCACTAAAGTTACCGATCCAACCATTAAGATGTGGGAAGAGCGTCTCAAAGAGTTGCTCAAAAGTAAGTCTGAGATTAAACTTTCCCGCTCTCAGCGCAACACACGGATCACGATTACCTTGGTGGGCGATCCTGAAGAAACACAAAAAGACCTCGAGAAGTTTATGGCGCTGACTCAAAAACAGAGTTAGTAGGTAGCAGTTTCTAAAGTCTGTGCTTCAGATAGTGGCCAGTATCTAAAAAAGGCACGTCCAACAATATCAGCTTTTGAGACAGGACCCCAAGCACGTGAGTCACTTGAGTGCATTCGATTATCTCCAACCACAAAGTACTGATCAGGGCCCATCGTAACCGCGCGGCCAGTTGTAAAATTACCTGGCAGAGTTTGAACACCTTCATCTATATATTCTTCAGTAAGCACAGAACCATTCACAATAATAGTATTTTCAGTCACTTCAATTGTATCTCCAGGAAGACCAATCAAGCGTTTAATGAAGTCACAGCCTGTGCCAGTCGGGCAGTTAGCGGCTTCAGGCGCATGGACAACTACAATATCTCCACGTTTAGGTTCACCAACTCGGTAACTAATCTTGTCAGTTAACACATAATCTTTGTTCATTAAGGTAGTTTCCATCGATTGGCCACTGACTTGATGAGGCTGCATGAAAAAGAGGTAAATAACCAAGAAAATTGAAATACCAATCACTAGTGTTTCCACCAGATCAAGAAAAAGAGAACTAACTGATCGAACAACAAAATGCAACATACCGAGAGTAGTATGCAGTTTACCCCTTTGAGTTTCAAGGTCTAAAACGCAATAATAGACTGATGGGATATACGAGAAATACGCTTTCAGGTTTTACGTGGCACAGTGCATTGATCGTGGCAACAACTGGGGTGACCGCTCTCAAATTGATAGTACTGGCACGATTGCTCACACCACATGACTTTGGTTTATTTTCTTTAATTGCGATTGCACTCGGCCTTACCGAAGCCTTTACCCAAACCGGGATTAATACCACGATTATTCAATCAAAAGAAAGTATTAACTACTTTTTAAATACCGCTT
The DNA here is from genome assembly GCA_964443885.1 of uncultured Pseudomonadales bacterium. Taxonomy (GTDB): domain Bacteria; phylum Patescibacteriota; class Microgenomatia; order UBA1400; family PJMF01; genus OMIS01. The sequence continues at coordinate 21,348 of CAYUES010000004.1, read as the reverse complement.
GGGTGATCTCGATTGTGCGGGGGTTACTCATTGCAATCTTGGTTAGTTTGCTTGGGGTAGGAATGGCAGCTTTCTATAACGAGCCCAGCCTCCAGTTTTGGATTGCAGTCGCTGCTGTAATACCGGTTATTAAAGGGTTTATAAATCCAGCTATTATTTCATTTTACAAAAATCTGCAGTTTTTCAGGGATAGCAGCTACCGCTTTTCACTTGTTTTTGTAGAAGCGGTCATAACGAGTGCTGTCGCGTACTTTACCCAATCCGTCAGTGCTTTTGTAATTGGTATGATCGGTGCTGCTATTTTTGAAGTGATAATTTCGTTTCTGTTCTTTAGAACTCGTCCACAGTTTATCTATGTTAAAAGCCGCGCACAACAGATTTTTATAAATGCCAAAGGCTTGAGCATAGCTGCATTGCTTTCGTACTTAAACGATAATGCCGATAACTTTTTGGTTGGCAAACTACTCGGTGTGAACACACTGGGCTTCTATCAAAACGGCTATGCCTTGAGCCACAAACCAATCTACGGAGTTTCCCAGGCTCTGAGTCACAGTACCTTGCCGGTTTTTTCTAAGTTAACTGCCGTCAAAGAACGTCTGGCTCGTGCGTTTTATAGATCGCTGTTTGGATTACTTGGTATCACAGTTGCGATCGGCATCCCGTTTTTCTTTTTTCCTGAATTTTTAATTAGAGTACTACTAGGTGACAGCTGGTTGAGTCTGACAACTGCGATTCCTTGGCTAGTTGCGGGCGCGATTTTACATGGTCTAGCCAACCAAGCGTATACGTTATTGATCGCTACCCAACAGTACGTTTCTCTAAATCTCCACCGGGCATTGGTAATTATTGTTTTTGTGGTTCTGCTATTCTGGCAAGGAGTGGCAGGTGGACTAGCTGGCGCAGCGGCAGCCGTTTTCTTTGCACGACTTATCTGCCTACCATTCTTAAGCATCTATATTTGGAAGACACTACGCTCATGAAAAAACTACCACTGACTGTCATTATTCTTACCGATCGCAGTGACGAGAGATTTGCCAAAGCCGTAGCCAGTAGCCAGTTTGCGCACGAGGTTCTGATTATCTCAAATCGAATTGACCAAGATCTGCAGCAGTTGCATCCCAGCTACTCTTTTAAAGTTGAGGAGTGGCCCGAAGTAATTACTGATTTTTCTCACGTCCGCAACGCCGCACTCAAACTTGCTTCACAAGACTGGGTGCTATTTTTAGATAGCGACGAAGAAGTTGCTGATCATTCAGTTTCTGAAATTGAAAAGTTTATTACCGAAGGCGCAGTCGACGGGGTGGCCGTGCGCCGAAGTGATATTTTTCATGGTAAGCAGTTGGAGTATGGTGAAGCTGGTAGTCAATTACTACTGCGCTTAGGTAAAAAAAACTCACTCAAGTTTACTGGTGCCGTCCATGAAGTTGCCACTGTATCAGGCCAGACTGTCCCGAGCTTGATCGAGATCTACCATCACTCGCATCCATCGATCCATGAATTTATTGCAAAAATTGCGGTATACTCCAAGCAGGTTGCAGAGAATCGTCAGCAAATTTCATTCTTGCAGTTACTACTAGAATTATTGCTATTTCCTCCTGGCAAGTTTGTATATGCGCTGTTTATTCAAGGTGGGATCATTGATGGCTGGCATGGAGTTGTCTACGCCGTTTGTATGAGCTTGCATTCACTACTGGTGAGAGTGTATCTGTATGAAAAACTTTTTATTAAAAAATAGCAATCTTCTAGCCACACCGTTATCCTCAATTAGTTTTTGGCTTTTTTGTCTCGTCTTTGTTCTTTTTCCGCTTGGGCAGCTGACCAGAATACCGTTAGGTAGCGGTGCGATGTATGCGCATGAAGTAGTGATGCTAGTGATTGTACTACTCCAGGCTAAAGTGATTTGTGAAAAACTACCAGCCCTATTTTCACGACTACACTCAAAACAACACTTGCTGCTTAGATTATTTCTCGCTTGGGTAGCACTTGGGATAACACTCAGCTTGCTGAAAAACTTTGATCTCACTCAAGTTTTATACCTTGTACGAATTATCGTTTACGGACTATTTACTTGGTCTGCTTATACTTTCTTTGCAGGCAATAAAATGGTACTGCGAGTCCTATTACTACTTGCTGGAGTTTGGTATACCTGGTTGGCAATTTTGCAGTATTTCTTTATCCCCGACACTCGGTTTCTTTGGATTTTTGGCTGGGATGATCACTACTATCGGATGATTGGGACTTTATTTGATCCTGGACTGACGGGCATTTTACTACTACTTAGTTTCCTGGTCAGTTACTCTCTGTGGAAACAACTACCTCGTTTACTGACTGTAGGAATCACCACGATCACGCTAGCCAGCGTCTTGTTGACGTACTCGCGTGCCAGTTATCTATCAGCGGTAGTTGCAGTAGTACTGCTTATTTCGTGGGAATATAGGAATTGGAAAGAGCGGATGAGTTTAAAAAAACTGTTGTTGATTCTGACTATCTTGATGATAGCCTCAGTTGGTCTGTATCTGAGCTTACCAAAGCCCGGTGGAGAAGGAGTCAAGTTACTGCGCACCAGTACGATTACTGCTCGCCTCACAACTGCTACTACAGCTCTAGAAACTATGCAGCCAATGGACTGGGTGATTGGCAGAGGTTTGTTCAGCCCAGCTGATCAAAATATATCGGCAGTAGATACTGAGTCATCTCAGACCACCAAAGCTACAATGCCTGACAACATTTTCATTACACTCATTTCACAGACAGGAATTATAGGCCTTATTCTTGGCTCTGGAGTACTTATCCAAGGCATTAAAAAACTATGGGGTATTAATCGGGTACTAGCGGTAGCGTTAATTGCAGTTCTAGTTCAGAGTCAGTTTAACAATACACTTCTTCATCCGTACATTTTACTGTACTTGGGAATTTTTATTGCCAGTTATGACTTGCGGACAACTTTCCGTTCAAGTTCAACTTGATTGCCACCTTCATCGATAACTTTGATTATTAAAATATTCTCACCAGAATTCAATGAGTAGTTGGTACTAAATGAACCATCTGCTTTTGGCAAAAAGAATCGATCATTTAAGTAGATCTTGCTATCTGGATCTGCATTACCCTTGACCGTGATCAAGGTTTGCTTACTATCAAACTCTTGCCCTTCAGTTGGCTCCAGCACCTCGACCGATGGTTTCTTTGTATCCAGGATAACCGTGTACGAACGCCCAACTTTAGATTCATTGCCATTGTCATCAATACTATAGGCTGCCAGAGTGTTTTCACCTTCTGTAAGTTCAATACTCGATGAGAATGAACCGTCATCACCGGCAGTGGTTTCTGGGCCAGGAGTACCGTTTACAACTATGATTGTTTTCATGTTACTCGTGCCAACGCCACTTACTTTTAGCTCTGCACTATTGGTAGCACTTATTGGTGCCACCAGATCTGGAGCTTGTATAATTACCGCTTCTTCTTCGGCAATAGGATTAGTGTTTAAAACTGCATTTACAAGACGAAAGAAGTTTGGTAGCACTAGGAATATAAAAGCAGCTACTAATACAATGCCACCGCCCACCATCCACATCGTTTGTTTAACGAGCTTGCTACGTTCTTTTTTAATGAGTCTTGAGGAAACACGTTCTGTTTTTGGCATATTAGATGATTGATTTTCTGGCGACATAACAACTTTATAGTACACTTTAGGTGATAAGTAAAGACTGAGCCAGGAAGGGGATTCGAACCCCTGACCTACGGTTTACGATACCGCCGCTCTACCAACTGAGCTATCCCGGCAAATCATATATTCCTGAGCGAGATACGGGAATCGGACCCGTACTTTCAACTTGGGAAGCTGACGTACTACCACTATACGAATCTCGCGTTCAACACCAAGTGCGATTGTATCAAAAATTTGCTAATTCAGGTGTTTCAAATCGCTGTTAGAAAAAAGAACGTTAGTTGCTACCTGGGCTAGTAGGCGGGTTAGGAGACGTTGCTTGTGAAGTAATTGGCAGTGCTAGGCTTTGACCAGGGTAAATCAAGTGAGGGTTACGGCCGACAACGCTAGTATTCAACGTGTAGACTTCATTCCAGCGGTAGGCATTACCCAACTGCTGTTGAGCAATCGACCAGAGAGAGTCACCAGCTTTGACAGTGTAGGTTTTGCCTGAAGATTGAGGTTGTCCGACAACGGCAGTTTGACCTGGTTGGGTTGTTACTTTTCCAGAATCCTTTGCAGGTGTACCGACAGAACCAGTGATTTGTTTGTCAGGGATCGTTAAGACCTGGCCAATCGAGAGGTGTTGATTGTGCTTCAAGTTATTAGCTTTTTCAATTTCCACATACCGATAGCCGTTACCATAGAACTTTACAGCAACCTTCCAGGTTGAGTCGCCCTTTTGAACCGTGTAGGAGCCAGTATTTTGGGGTGGGGCAGTGACTGCTGAACCATTAGAACCATCCAGAGGCAAACCGCCTTTGGTGGTTGCGACAGGTGCTTGTGTAGGCTGTGGCGTCATGGTTGGAGTGGCCGTTGGAGCAATAGTTGGCTTTGGTGTAGCAACAGGAGTTGGAACTGCGGTTGGTTTAACTGTTGGGATAGCAGTAGGGGTGGGCGTAGGACGTACTGTTGGTGTTGAGGTAGGTAGTTGAGTCAAGATTGGTTTTGGCGTAGCTGATGGAGTTGGACGAGTAGTTGGTCGTGCAGTTGCTTGAGGTTTTGCAGTTGCAGTAGCAATTCGTAAGGTTGGTGTGGCTGCTGGTGTACTTGATGGAGCCACTGTAGCAGCAGTAGGATCTTGAGGTGCAGCTGGAGCTGTTGGAGGTGTTGGTGCGTTCATAGCTGCTGGGGCAGCTGGGATTGCTGGCTCTGGACTTGAGGTTGGAACGACTGTTGAAGTAGCTGAAATATTTTCAGAGATAGTACCTTCGGTTGGTGAAATAAGTTCTGTTTCACTTGAAGTATTGTTAGAGAAAGAGTTAATAAACTGCACTCCACCCCAGATCAGGACAATAAAAATACCCAGTGAAATCAAAAGGATTCCCAGGTTGAGACGAATGAATTTAAGAGAAGAAATTAACCAATCCTGCTCCATACTTTACTCTATGCTGGGCAGGATAGATTGATACGTTTTGAGCTATTATACTACAGTTACTTGACTGCAGTACTCGGCACTACTTGGCGACCCCGACCGGACTCGAACCGGCGATCTCCTCCGTGACAGGGAGGCATGTTAACCACTACACCACAGGGCCATTTGTACCGATATGTGTACGTAAGCAGAGGACATTATACGAACAACTCGATAATTTGCCAAGCACCGGACTTTCTATCAATCTGTTAGCAATATAATGTACCTTGAGTAGTGAGGTAACTCAATTCATACATTTCACGAACATAAACACTAGTTATTTGTTTTCACGACAAGTAGTTTTAGACCTATAGATTTTTAATCTGAGGAATGTTCAGGTTTACTAAACCTTAAAACTTTGTGACTACTTGTGAATGGCAGCTATATATTTAGAGATTGCTATTTATGTTGTATACTAAAGCTCTAACTGGAAAGGGTTTTTATGTCAGCACTTCTCATTATCATCGTAATAGCCATTGCTATTGGTTTGTACGTCATGGGCGTATACAACAGTCTACAACGCTTAAAAACACAAATTATTGCCAGCATCCAAGAAATTGGCAATCAATTGAAACGCCAAGCCTCTTTGATTCCTAATCTGGAAAACTCTGTCAAAGGCTACCTCAAACATGAAAAGGGTATCTTTGAGATGTTGACAGCAGCTCGCAAATCAGTGGCTCACGCTAGTGAAACTGGCACTGCTAAGGATATTGACGATGCAATCACCAAGTTACAAAGTGTTATTCCTCAAATTTCAGTGATGGTAGAAGACAATCCTGAACTCAAAGCTGACACAACTGTGAACCGTTTCATGCAAGAATTAACAGATACAGCTGATAAATTAATGTATGCTCGCCGTACAGTTATCGATTTATCTCAAAGTTACAACGAAAAATTAGTTACCTTCCCATCCAACATCGTGGCTGGTATGTTTGGCTTCCAACCTGAAAAGGGTCTGGATACGCCACTCCAAGGTCAACATGTTGAGGTGAGTTCCAAAGAGATGGATGATCACAAAGTCAATTTATAGAAGTTCAGCGTTCACAAACGAAAGTACTAGAGAGGCACCATGACTCACTACGAGCTTGTGGCAAGTAACAAGCGAAAATCTTATATAATTATTGCATTATTTATTGTATTTATTACAGCTGCCTCCTGGGTGATGGCTACAGGATTGGGGTATGGCTTAGATATCGTTGGAATTGGATTAATCGTTTCCGGGGTGATGTCGTTTGCATCGTATTGGTGGTCTGACTCAATTATTCTCAAAATTTCTGGTGCTCGCCCTGCCACTCGGTCAGAGTTCTTTGATTACTACACGGTTACCGAAAACTTAGCGGCCAGCCAACGGATGCCGATGCCGAAGCTCTATGTGATCGAGGACACCGCCATTAACGCCTTTGCGACTGGCCGAGATCCTGAGCATGCTGCCGTCGCTGCTACCACTGGATTATTGAGTCGCTTGAATCGCTCTGAGATTGAAGGTGTGGTCGCCCACGAACTTTCCCATATTCAAAACTACGATATTCGCTTGATGTCGATCGTGACGATTTTGGTCGGTATGATTTCACTGATTGCTGACTGGATGCTGCGGATGAGCTGGGGCAGAGGTCGTGATAATGACCGTGAAAGTAATCAGCTGCAGATCATACTCCTCGTGGTTGGCATGGTTCTGGCCTTGCTTTCGCCAATTATTGCCCAGTTGATTCAACTCGCTATCTCTCGCAAACGCGAATACCTGGCTGATGCCAGTGGAGTAGCGATGACTAAGAACCCAGAAGGCCTGGCTCGCGCTTTAGAAAAAATTAGTGACGACAAAGAACCACTCGAGGCAGCCAACAAAGCGACAGCGCATTTATACATTGCCAATCCGCTCAAGAATCACCATGATGCAGTGGGTTGGTTTGCCGGGCTGTTTCAGACCCACCCACCAGTGGGAGAACGTATTACAATACTGCGTAACCTACAAGGAAGAGCATGAGCACTCAAATCACCGTTCAACAAGTCAAACACGTCGCCACTTTAGCCAATATTCCCTTGGCTGAGAACCAAGCCGAGAAGTTTGTCGGGGCTTTTGAGGAAACGCTGGCAGTTATCGCTAACTTGAAAGAAGTGCCTGCTACAAATGTTGAACCAACGCACCAAGTAACTGGCCTTGAAAACGTGATGCGTGAGGATCTGATCGATGAAGAGCGAATGTTTTCACAAGCTGATGCAGTCGCTAATGCCAAGCAGTCATATCAAGGATATTTTGTAGTGCCAAGGATCTTAGATAATGACTAATACGCACTCACTTACCTTAGCGCAGTACCTTGCAGGCGTGAAAACTGCAGAATTTTTACCTGCTGAAGTTACAAAAAATATTCAGACCGAAATCAGTCGGGTAAATCCAGATTTGAATATCTTTGTAACTGAAAACCAGGCGGCTGCAAGCGAAAGCGAGCAGGGAGCTGACAAAGCTCTCAGTGGTGCGCCGATCGCAGTCAAAGACAATATTTGTACCAAAGGTCTGAGAACGACTGCTTCATCGACTGTTTTAGATACGTTTGTGCCAACCTATGATGCCACGATCATGACAAAACTCAAGGCTGCAGGCATGAATATTATCGGAAAGACAAACCTCGATGCCTGGGCGCACGGCTCTTCGACTGAAACTTCTCAATATGGCCGCACCTTAAACCCTCGCAATCCCGAGCATTTACCAGGTGGTTCATCTGGTGGGAGTGCTGCTGCTGTTGCTGCAGATACTTGTATTGCCGCAATTGGAACGGAAACTGCGGGCTCGATTCGACAGCCTGCTGCCTGGTGTGGCGTGGTGGGATTCAAACCCTCGTATGGTCGCGTCAGTCGGTATGGGGTAATTGCGATGGCCTCTTCAACAGACTCACCAGGGCCAATTACCAAAACAGTTGAAGATGCCGCCATTCTCTTAAACCTGATGGCTGGCCATGATCCGTACGATGACACTACATCTACGCAAGAAGTGCCAGATTATACAAAAGCCTTAAATCAATCAATCAAAGGCTTACGTGTGGGTTTGTTGTATCAAGATATTCAAGGCTTGGAAGTTGTGAATCCACACATTCAAGCTGCTGCCCAAGTTTTAGAAAGTTTGGGTGCAGTTGTGACTCCAGTTTCTGCGCTTGATCCACACTATGCGATCAGCGTGTACACCGTGGTGCAGCGTGGAGAAGTGAGCAGTAACTTAGCGCGGTTTGACGGAATCCGTTACGGCAATGACCGTTCATTCTTTGGCGATGAAGCAAAGCGACGGATTATGCTTGGCACCTATACTCTGAGCAAAGGCTATGCCGATCAGTACTACACGACTGCTCAAAAAGTTCGAACAGCTTTTATTGAAGATTTTGCGAGATTATTCAAAGACTATGATGTGCTAATTAGTGCGACTTCACCATCTTTTGCCAAGAAGATTGGCGCCACAGAAGACTCGGCAATGTTTGGAGAACTAGAAGACATGCTACTTGAGCCTAGCTCAATTACAGGTCTACCTGGCATCAGCGTCCCCTGTTTTCACGACAAAGCAACTAATTTGTTCCTGGGACTCAACATCATGGCGCCGATGTGGCGTGAAGATCAAGTTATCAAAGTCGCTGATGCCTACGAAAAAGCCACTGACTGGAATACGTGGAGGAAAGCCTAACATGACAAACGCTCCCTACGAATTAGTCTGTGGGCTTGAGGTTCACGCTGAATTGAAAACTGCCTCCAAGATGTTTTGTGGCTGCAAGAACGATCCCTTTCATGCACCACAGCCCAATATCTACACCTGTCCAGTTTGCTTAGGTATGCCTGGAGCTTTACCTGTTGCTAATAAAACTGCTATCGAGTGGACAATCAAGCTCGGCTTAGCCTTAGGTTGTAAGATCAATCTTTTCTCAAAATTCGATCGTAAGCATTATTTCTATGCAGACTTGCCAAAAGGCTACCAGATTAGCCAGTACGACATTCCGTTTTGTTACGATGGCGTCTTGGAAACTTCTGAAGGACCAGTGCGAATTACTCGGATTCACCTGGAGGAAGATACCGGCAAACTCTTACACCGCTCGATTGATGGCCAAGAAGTAAGTTTGATCGACTTCAATCGTAGCAGTGTGCCGCTGATCGAGATCGTCAGCGAGCCAGACATCAAGTCTGCCAGCCAAGCCAAAGAGTATGCCAAAAAATTACGGCAAATTTTGCGGTACATACAGATTGCTGACTGCGATATGGAACAAGGTGGCATGCGCCTCGAAGCTAATATTTCTGTGCGTGAAAAAGGTGAAAGTAGTTTACCAACCTACAAGGTCGAGGTTAAAAACATCAACTCCTTCAGATTTCTAGAGCAAGCAATTAGTTTTGAAGTGGAACGTCAATCTCAACTGCTCGAGGCAAATGAAAAAATCACTCAAGAAACTCGTGGTTGGAACTCCACTGAAAACAAAACATTCTCACAGCGCACCAAAGAAGATGCTGCTGACTACCGCTACTTCCCCGATCCAGATCTTCCTCCGATTCGTTTTTCACAGGCACAAGTTGATGAATTGCGCGCCCAACTCCCTGAGCTACCCGCTGCCAAGGCCAGCCGCTGGACAACTGAGTACAAGATTGAAGCTCGATTTGCAGCACCACTTGCCAGTGAGCCAGAAGAAGCAACCATTTTTGAAGAACTTTTCAAGAAAGCGTCTGCTCAAAACCTCGATATAAGCAAACTCGCCAGTAACATCTATAACAAACGGATTGCCTGGCCAACCAGCCAAACTCTCGACCAAACATTAGCAGCCTTCACAGCCCAGTTCAAAACCGACACAATCGACACGGCAGAACTAGAACAAGCTGTTGAAACTGTTTTGGCCGAAAATCCAGATGTGGTAGAAAAATATAAAGCTGGAAACCAACAGATCCTTGGCTTCATCATCGGTCAAACGATGCGGCAGCTGGCTGGCAGCAAACCAGATCCGCAGCTGATCCGAGACACCATTGGCAAAGTCCTCAAAACCAAGTAGGATGGGGGGACATGTCGGCACCACAAGATTTCGTTCACCTCCACGTTCACAGCGAGTACTCACTACTCGATGGCTTGTGCAAGCTCTCGCCCCTGGTGGCCAAAGCCAAAGCTCTGGGCCAAAAAGCACTCGGCTTGACAGATCATGGTGGCATGTATGGTGCACTGCATTTTTACAATGAATGCCGCAAACAAGAAATCAAACCAATTATTGGTGTCGAAGCCTACATTGCACGTCATTCACGCTTGGATAAGCAAACCAAAATGGGCGGCGACCAGGCACACATCACCTTATTAGCGCAGAATTTTCAGGGATATCAAAACTTACTCAAACTTGTTTCGATTGGCAACCTCGAAGGTTTTTCGTACAAACCTCGTATCGACTTTGAAGTACTGAGCCAGTATAGCGAAGGCGTGATCGCCACTAGTGGTTGTATGGGGAGTATCGTCAATCGCTTGCTTAAAGAAAATAAGGTCGATGAAGCACGCGCCGAACTTATCAGGTACAAGCAAGTTTTCACAGATCGCTACTACGTTGAAATACAGATGCACCCAAGTATTCCGGAGCTTACCAACTTAACAAAGCAGCTCGTGGAACTAGCCCGCGAACTCGAGCTACCACTACTCGCCACCAACGACGTTCACTATATTGAAAAAAACGCCGCACCAGCCCAAGATGCACTGCTTTGTGTTCAAACTCGCCGGCTCATTTCTGATGAAAATCGAATGACGATGATGGATTCACCAGATTTTTACATGCGCTCCACGCAAGAAATGATCGAGCTCTTTCATGAATACCCCGATGCTATCGAGAATACCGTCAAACTGGCTGATTCGTGTGAACTGACTATCCCGACTGGGCAACTGATCTTTCCCGACTTTCCACTGCCACCAGGTGAAACTGTAACTTCATTATTCAAGAAAATGGCTCATGAAGGACTGTGCAAAAAATATAATCCTGTCACCCCTGAGCTCGAAGAGCGCCTGAACTATGAAATGGAAGTGATTATAAATAAAGGCTATGCAGCGTACTTTTTGATTACTCAAGACTTTGTAAACTGGGCTAAAGAGCAGGGAATTAGTGTTGGTCCAGGTAGAGGCTCCGCGGCCGGCTCGATCGTTTCGTACTCGCTCAATATTACGACCGTTGACCCAATCGAACACGGACTTGCCTTTGAACGGTTCTTGAACCCACAACGTCCCACACCACCAGACGTCGATATCGACTTTGCCGATACTTCCCGTGAAAAGGTGATCGAGTACGTGGCTAACAAATACGGTAACGATCACGTGGCGCACGTGATTACTTTTGGACGGATGGAAGCACGGGTGGCGATCCGTGATATTGGCCGCGTCTTGGGTATGCCCTACGAAGATCCTGACAAAATTGCTAAGTTAATTCCCAACAATCCTGGCAAAAAAACGAGTCTAAAGGAAGCAATTGCGACGGTGCCTGACTTGGCCGAGTACTACAAACAACCCAAGTTTAAAAAACTAATTGATCTAGCAATGAAAGTTGAAGGCTCAATTAGACACACGTCAGTCCATGCCGCCGCCCTCGTGATCACCGACAAACCAATTGATAACTACACCGCTGTCCAACGCGACAGCAAAACAGGTAAAACCATTACTCAGTTCGATATGTATGCTCTGGACTGTAATATTTCTGATGATGCAATTGGCTTGCTCAAGTTTGACTTCTTGGGACTACGTAACCTTTCGATTATTCAAAATGCGCTGCAGTTGATTAAACAAGAGAAGAACATCGAGATCGACATCGATACCATTCCAATTACGGATCAAAAAACCTATGAATTACTTTCTTCTGGCGAAACGATGGGTGTTTTTCAACTCGAATCAGCAGGTATGCGCCGAGTAGCACGGACGCTGCGCCCCAACCAATTTTCTGATATTACCGCTATGGTTGCGTTATATCGCCCTGGTCCAATGGATCTTATTCCGACATTTATTGAAGGAAAACATGCTCCAGATAAAATTTTGTATCCCGATCCTTCGCTTAAACCAATCTTAGAAGAAACCTATGGAGTGATGGTGTACCAAGAGCAGATTTTGCAGATCGCCAACGTGATGGCTGGCTATTCCCTCGGAGAAGCAGACATCTTACGCCGAGCTATCGGCAAAAAAAAGAAAAAACTCCTCGATGAAAACAAGAAACGTTTCACCGAGCAGTCAGTGGAAAAAGGCTATAAACAAGAAGTCGCGGACAAGGTCTGGGGTTTTATTGAAGCATTTGCCAACTACGGTTTCAACAAAGCACACGCTACTTGTTACGCGATGATTGCCTACCAAACTGCCTACCTCAAAGCCAACTACCCTGTCGAGTACATGACGGCCTTGATGAGTATCGAGTCTGCTTCCAATGCCTTGACCCGTGATCTAAAAATCTCGGTCGGCATCGAAACCTGTAAACAAATGGGTATTAAAGTTTTTCCGCCAGATATCAATAAATCAACGGCTGACTTCTCAATTGAGCATGTCGAAGACTCACTCCAAAATCTCGCCATTCGGTTTGGCTTTACCGCTATCAAACACGTTGGCACCGCCGCGATCGAGAATATTATTGAAACACGTGCAAGAATCGGGGAATTCACATCTTTCACGCAGTTTATTAACGAGACAGATGGCCGAAAAGTCAATAAAACCACCATTGAGTGTTTGATCAAAGTCGGAGCGATGGATCGGTTTGGGACTCGCTCAAGCATGCTCGAAAATCTCGAGGAAATCAGAAAAACTGCTGCCAAACTTGAGTCCGATGATCAAGGGCAAGATACCTTGTTCCAAGGTGTGTCGAGTGCCCGCGAGCTCAAAGATACGTTTCCAGCGCAGCCGGAGTACCCAAAACCAGAGTTACTTTCCTTTGAGAAAGAGCTGTTGGGCGTTTATTTAACCGATCACCCAATGGCACAAGCACTCACTTTAGTTGGTAAAAGAGCCAATAAAAAGATTGAAGAACTCGACGATGTTCTACACTTGGGCCAAGTATTCCTATTTGGGGGCGTACTTTCCAACGTACGTACCGTCCAAACCAAAAAGAGTAACAGCACGATGGCGTTTGGTAAGTTTGATGACGGCAGTGGCTCGCTCGATGTGGTATTTTTCCCCCGTACCTACAAAGACTTCGAGACCTTAATTCAAAATGATTCAGTGATGATGATCAAAGCCAAGATCGACAAACGCGAAGACGATATGCAACTGGTGGTAGAAAAAGTGAGTGTGCCAACCGAGATGGAAGCTACCCCCCAAGCACATGATGCGGATCACGAGATCTTTATTCCTCGCCACACCGGCAAGAATACGCTCGGCGAACTCGGCAAACTTCTCAAAGCTCACTCAGGGAATGACAGTGTCGTGGTCCTCATTCCCAATGGCGCGCAGCCACAACGCATGCTGCTACCGTATGGCGTCGGGTGGAACACCAACCTAGAAAATCAGGTAAATCAACTCTTAAGTAAGACCGAATAAATTACCCCTTCCCATAAGCAACTCCATTAGTATAATGTAGTTCCATGCAAACGCATGGTTCAGACTCACACAAATCTACTCAATCTCCTACAAAATATGTCTTCGTTTCTGGCGGCGTTCTCTCTGGACTCGGCAAAGGAATTACAGCCGCTTCATTAGGGCTTCTCCTCAAGAACCGTGGCTTCACCGTCACCAACATCAAGTGTGAAAACTACCTTAACCTCGACTCAGGCAACATTAATCCAGTCGAACATGGCGACGTCTTCTTGTGTGAAGATGGTCTGGAAGCCGATCTAGACCTTGGTTCATACGAGCGCTTTCTTTCTCAGGAAGTCGGAACTGCCAACTTCACAACTATCGGCCAGATCTACACTACAGTCATTCAGCGCACTCAAAACCTCCAGTTTAACGGCGCGACCGTTGATGCCATTCCCTACGTGCCTGAAGAAGTAATTCATCGGATTAAAGCTGCTGCCAAAGGATTCGAAATCGTGTTGGTGGAATTGGGTGGTACAGCAGGTGAGTATCAAAACACGATTTACTACGAAGCCTACCGGATTATGAAACTCAAGTATCCTGCTGATGTGATTCATATTCACGTCACCTACTTCCCAAATCCCGGTCACATCAATGAACTAAAGTCCAAACCCACCCAACTTTCGGTCAAGCTGCTCAACGGCATGGGAATTCAACCAGAGTTTATCGTTGGCCGTGCTGAGTTTGAGATCGATGAAAAACGCAAAGAAAAAGTGGCCTACTACTGTAACATGGACAAAAAACATGTGATCTCCAACCCAGATTGTGAAACAATTTATGAGTTACCGTTAATTTTCCATGATCAAGAGTTTGATGTCTTGGTGCTCAATGAATTGAATTTGCCGATCAAACGCAGTAATTTACAACCCTGGCGCGACCTCGTCACCAAGATCAAAACTCCACAAAAGAAAACTATTACCGTGGCAATCATCGCCAAGTACATTGCGACAGGCAACTATGAGCTCAAAGATTCGTACTATTCCTTGATCGAGTCTTTGAACTTCGCCAGCTGGAACAACGAAGTTGACATTAATTTAGACTTTATTAATGCCGAACAACTCGAGAAAAAAACCGGCGATGCCCGCGCTCGACTCGAGGCAGCCGATGGCATTATCGTCCCAATCGGTTGGGGAGAGCGGGGCGTGGAAGGCAAGATTGCCGCCATTACCTATGCGCGGGAGAATAAAGTGCCGTACTTAGGACTTTGTTACGGTATGCAGCTTGCTTCAATTGAGTTTGCGCGCAACGTCTGTGGACTCAAAGACGCTCACACCACCGAGGTAAAACCAGATTCAAAGTACCCCATCATTCACAGCATTCCCTTTGATGCTAAGTATCAGAAAATCAAAGGTGAGGGTGCTAGTATGCGCCTGGGTGCATACGACTGTATCTTAAAACCAGGCACCGTAGCCCATGAAGTTTACACCAAACATGGGGCGTTCAAAGATAAATCCAAGAACTTGATTTCAGAGCGCCATCGCCACCGTTTTGAGTTTAATAATGAGTATCGCGCAACTTTAGAAAAAGAAGGGTTTGTGATTTCCGGCACTTCACCAGATGACTTTTTTGTCGAAGTGATTGAGTTACCAAAGAAAATGCACCCATTCTTTATTGCCACCCAAGCACACCCAGAGTATAAATCTCGGCCACTCAGTCCACATCCATTATTTGTGGAGTTCTTGAAAGCGGTTGAGAAGTTTAGAACCTAAGAATTTAACGCGCACCTAAAATATACCTATTCGTGAGATTGATTATAGAGACAGGTTGAAAGAGTTGTGTTTTCTAGCAAGATTTTATACAGATCCGGATGGGTCACAGCCAAGCCAGCTAACGTCATCCAGTTAATTTGATCTTGGCTTAATTCAAGTACACCTTGATTATTTACTCTAGACCAGACCTGTGGATTTTCACAAACTTCTTTGATAGGCCAAACCTTTTCCGGTTTTTCGGGCCCTGCAATAAAACCAACAAACTGTCGCAAACGCTCACTAAAAAACGGCATACAAACTCCTACTTATTTAAAAGGATTAGATACTAACTATCAGCGAGAAAGAAATTAAACGGAGCAGAAAAGACTAAACACGAGTAACTCAAAAACTATCTGATTCACCAAGCTGATTTTAGCGCAGTTGATCTGATTTTGTAACCCCACAACCATGCAGACAGCCTTTTCACAAAGCCTTCCCTTGCATTATCCAATTAGCTCAAGTACAATACGGTATTCGTATGGCATTATCATTCACACACACCAACTCTACTATCACCGTCGGGGACACAATTCGTATCCACCAGGAAATTGCTGAAGGCGCAAAAACTCGTGTTCAGATTTTCGAAGGATTACTCATTGCGATCAAGAACGCTGGAGCAGGTAAATCATTTACCGTTCGCCGCGTAGGTACCAACGGAATCGGTGTAGAACGCATCTACCCACTCCAGATGCCTGGTCTCAAGAAAATCGAAGTTAAAAGCCGCGGACATGTTCGCCGCAGTAAGTTATACTACCTGCGTGAACGCGTCGGTAAATCTGCAACCAGAATTAAAGAAAAGAAAGCTAACGTCGCTACAAGACCAACAGCATAATTTTTCGACTGGCGCTTCAGGTGAAGCACGCGCTGGGCAATTTCTCAAAGATCTCAACTACACAATTTTAGACAGCAATGTACGCGTTGGTTTGCATGAAGTTGATATTATTGCGCTTGAAGAGGCGACTCAAACGCTGATTTTCTGTGAAGTTAAAACTCGTTCCACTAGTTTTTTTGGTGATCCGAGCCTTGCGGTGACCAAGAAAAAACTGCACTCAATGCAGATTGTAGCCAGAGAGTACCTGAAGAAAAACCATTGGACTGCTGAGTACCGCTTTGACGTGATCGCGGTTTTGCCACAAGAAATAGAGCACTTTGAGAATGTGACTTGGTGGGGGTAAATGAGATACTCAATAAAATACGAGTGGGTTTTTAAACTACGAGAGTACGCTTGGACTTGAGCTTGGAAATTATCGAGTGCGCCGTGTATAATACACTTCTGGACAAGACGGCCCCATCGTCTAACGGTTAGGACGCCAGGTTTTCATCCTGGTAATTGGAGTTCGATTCTCCATGGGGTCACCATTCTCGATATCAACACTTTCAAATTCATAAATGTATTAATGCAGATGGGGCATAAAGCCATTTTTTATTTTAGGAAGTCTATCTTAAATATATCCGCAACCGTTTGCTCACCAACAGTTTTATTAGAATCTAATTCGTCTGGTGAGAACCTGTACAATATTTCACTTGTTATTTGCTGAGTACCAAGTGTAGCCAGCAACGCTGTGGTGTATCTCAATAGTTCAAGATTTTGATAATTTGGTGAACCTGGTGGAAGCTCTGGCAGCAAATATAGAGTACTACTAAATGCAATTATGGGAACTACTGTAGAAGTTGCAATTTTTGCAATTTGCGCTCGTTTATCTACCTTATTTTCATTCTCTATAAAAAGTCTGAGAAGATGTTGCTTTTCATGCCTCCACACCCTATATAACTCCGAGTGAAGTCTTCTGATATAAGCATCTTTACTTTTTGATAAGTACTTTTCAGCATTTCTACTCATAAGTCTTGTATTAAGGAAAATGTACGGTTTATTTTTGTCATAAGTTGCACAACCATACATTTTATTAACAAAATCAAACTTTTTTAATTGAGTAATAGCTTGGTAGATCTTACTGGATAAAGTTGGGGTTTCTGGTTTAGCAACACAGTCAATAAAGTAGCTGAGTGTATCAAAAATAACAACAGATTTCAACATATCTGAGTTTAACTCAATACCATACCCACCAAAGGTAGCAGATACATCTCTTTTCAATGCAGCACTGTCTAAAGAAATAGAAACCACTTCACCACTACTGAGTCGAATCTCAGTATTAAATGTATCTTTCAATTGAGGATGTACAGACGATTCTTCTTGACTCAATAAACTGACATCCTCCGTTGCAGCAGCTCCGAAAGTATCTACTTTTGAAGCTGCCTCATGTCCTTGTAGCATCATACCATTAAATATAGCATCTCTAGCAAAATTCTCATTTAGTAAAAAATGTACCAATTTATTCTAACTATAGATTTACGACTAAACGAACAAGACGGTAAAGCGTGTTTCAGTACTTTAAACTTAGTTTGTACAGAGTAAGCTATCATTAAAGTATGTATCCAAGTCCAAAAGAGTTCGAAACAAATCCTCGTAGGGTTACAATTTATTTATATCTCAATTCAATTCATAAATTTTCTCATCGCTAACTGCACAGCGTTTGCTGTCATAGCGTCATTGATCTTTCCTGAATTAATCATTGCGTAGACCTCTTCAAAGGTGAAAAATTGGTGTGCATCTATGTGTTCACCTTGTTCAGCTGTATTTTCTTTTATCGCTTCATCATCAACCACAATCATGAACAGAGTTACTTTTTCTGTATTGAAACTATGAAGTGGATAAAATGAGCCGAGACTCACCAAAGACTCCAAACTAGCATCGATGCCAGCTTCCTCTCTTAACTCTCTGATTGCAGCTTCAGCTACAGACTCGTCCTTATCAATACCACCACCTTGTACTTCCCAACTAAAGTCATTGATAACATACCGATGTTCTTTATGTAAAAATATTTTTCCATTTTTACTGACAACAACTACTCCAACGCCATCTTTTCGTTTTACGTAAGCGTATGTTCCTTCTGAACCATCGGGTAATTGTATTTCATCCTGGTAAAACTTGAGCCAGTTATCTTTGTATATTTGCTTCTCTTTGATTTTTTTAAGCATGAAAGCATTTTATCAAAAATAATCTAATTCGGATGCGGAAGCTCTAGGTCACCACAGGCGAGGTCTTCTAAATTTGATTGCTAAAATATATAGCAAAGTTATAACAACTGCAGAAATATAACTTAACTCATCCCAGTATCCAGAAGAGTAGTCGTACTTCTTAGGTATCCAATACAAGATCAAAGATACTTCATCGAACAAGAGTCCTAGTCCAATTCCTGACAAAACTGGAAAAATTATTGTGTGTTTTCTGAAAAAGTTTATAGCTAATAAAAAAATAAGTATGCCTGTGTATGCATGATGCCAATTGTCGTCTTTTATACCAGTCATCCATTTTTGTTCCCAAACAATCGCTAACAGTAATCTAGTAACTATCATTGTGAGAACTAGTGTTGTGAGATGAAGGGTTTGCTTAAACATATAGTTAGTAAGAAGCACTTACTTGGTGTATCCAGGGTGGATTCTCCATGAGGTCACGATATAACTTATGGAAGAAGTGGCACCGTTTGAATCACATCTTCTGGTTTATAGGTAGGGACTTCCCACTCTTCACAATTGCTTTCATCAACTTTTCCGTTATTCATGACACTACAGCCGCGTGCAGTTTCCACTCCTGGAACAAGTTTTTTAAAACTTACAGAATTATTTTCTGTGTCAATTGTAACTTCAGTAACTCCACCTAAGTTATTAATTAACTTAGTTTGACTATCAACAATAATTTTTTGGCGAGCTTCAACTATGTCACAAGGACCGCATTCACCGGCATCAATAACCAAATACCGATCCTCAACCAAATCATCAATAGACAAGTATAAATATAATTCTGGATGAGTGTGAGAATTTGTAACTTCTTCAACACTAAAACTTTTTAAATCTACTTTAAAAATCACATTAACTTGTGGTCTTCCTGCATATTCATCTCTCAAAGTTAAACCAAGATACGCTATTGTCTTATTTTTATTTATATACACGTCAAATATATCTTTACTTAATTCCGAAATATCCATGTTGATAATCTCATGAATATTTTTGAGGTCAGAAAGTTTTGCATCATCAACACGCTTACTTGCTGTGTCTATTACCTTTTGATATCCATAATCCCCATCACTCTCAAGTAAAAATGCAGGCTCACCCTTATACATGCCAAAATACACTTTTTTAAAATCAACCTGAGTATTTGGGTCAATTATTAGTTTGGAATCAACAGGAAGCAATTTTACTGAGTATTGAGATTGAGGTTCAACTTTTTCAGAAGAAGCAAAATTATAAACTTGAAATACTGCATACGTAAAAAGCATGATAGCAGAGAGGAGTATCCAAAAATAAAAAAATTTGTTTTTTTGTACGTTTAGCTTTAGCATGTATAAAAATACTAGCATACTTTCACTAGCTTCTGATATGTACTCAACGCTATCAATACTTACTTATAACTCTTCACTCTCTTCTTAACCAACTCCCAAAAGCAAATAATGAGTACTGTTGTTGCAACCGCTTCTAGATACAGTTCAATTGGTTGATTAAGAATTGTGATACCTGCATTGAACTCCGCTGGATACGACCAATGTTCCATTGCAATTGCTACTTCTCCCCACAGTGTGAGAAATGCCGCAACTATCATTGTGTACAGATACAGTTTTTTTTGCTTCAAAGTGTGATTAGGCGCGAACCACAAAACTATCCCAAGTAAAGGAAGCAGACTGAGCTCATACAGTAATAACGAATAGTTCATAATAGCTTCTTGGCTCGCAACTTATTTAGTGATTCCCAAGTAACAACAAGACCATACGGTGCAAACAACATGTAGAGATACTCTTCAAGTGGGATATTGAAAAATCTATGTACGCTCGTACCGACTCCATACTGCCAAACTCCCATTTCAATTCCCAGCAAAACTCGCATACAGAAAAAAACAGCGCAAACCAGAATAAATCCGGCTAGAACCATTTTGTACTGCGAAAAAACCTTAGAGTAGAGAACATCCAAAACAAAAAACGCAACAATAAATATAATTGTTAAATGGAGGTATGTTAGGGTAAACATAGTAGTAATGGTATCACTCTAATTAAGCTAAATCACTTGTTGCAGAATCATATACACACATCAACATTCGAAATACCTTCAGGTGTTTTTCCCGATCTATACTATAATATATCGAATTATGTCAGAAGCTGAACCATCCTTTACAAACAACGATGCCATCGATGGCTTGAGAACTCAAGTAATTACTGAATTTACAAAACTAGAAACTGCCTTAAACTCAATTCTTTTCGCAGGTCTGACTCATGGACGCATGGGAGCAACTATAGCTGCTGAGTCTAACATCACAGAACTACATACAGCCAGAAATTGGCTGGCTTCTTTTTCTCGGCAAACAATTGACGGCTGGTTCCTAAGACAACGTGCATCTGGTTTAGGAAAAAAAGGGGAAGCAGCAGCACTGCAGAACTTAAACTCTTTCAAAATTGCGCACCACGTAGACGGTAGCTCCAACCGAGCAGAACTCGGCACAGAACTTAGTGTTGCACAGTTCATGACGCTCGTGACACTCGGCATGCTCTACAACATGAGAAGTGTTAACTACGATGCACTTAATCGAAAAGCTAGTTTGGGAAATGACACTGACATTGTCAGGAAACAAAGTTTTTGGATGTTTAACTGGCAGCCAGAGACTGTATTTGGACAACTTGAATGGATTAAAGGCACAGGCCACTGGGCCACTACAACGCCAGTAGACTTAGTCATAAACCACACGGAGCAGTACTTACGATTCGCACACTTTGTTTCGGCATTAATCGTAGCTACTGAAACTTCAGTAGTCGAAATGAAGCGCTCAATTAAGCGAAAAAAAACCCAAGCAAGTGTTCAGAAATCAACGCCATTTACTGTACTGATACCACCTGATATGATTTTAAAAATTCCTGAAAAT
>CAYUES010000003.1:0-42443 GCA_964443885.1 uncultured Pseudomonadales bacterium | reverse complement strand
TTACACCACTTGATCAAGCACGTACGCAACTTGCGCAAGTTGCGGGCGGGTTACGCAGTAAATACCCAGGTGAAGAAGCTCGATTCGACAAAGCAATCGAGCTTTTGCGTTCTCCCAACATCGTCCATGAAGGCATGCTCGAAGTCCAGATGGATGACGGCAGCACCAAGCAGTTTCAAGCCTTTCGTTCCCAACACAATAATGCCCGTGGGCCGTACAAAGGTGGCATTCGTTTTCATCAGGGCGTGACCAAAGAAGAAGTAATGGCGCTTTCGATGTGGATGACCTGGAAGTGTGCGGTGACAGGTATCCCATATGGTGGTGCAAAGGGTGGTGTGGTCGTGAATCCCAAAGAGCTCAGTTCCGCCGAGTTAGAGCGGCTCAGTCGCGCCTATGTACGATTTTTGGGTGATGCAGTTGGACCTTGGACAGATATTCCTGCCCCAGATGTCAATACGACTGGCCAGATCATGGCTTGGATGGTTGATGAGTGGCAAAAACTGGCGCTCGAGCGTACCAACAACATGCTCCAAGTAAATCCACTGGCGACTTTTACCGGCAAACCACTCGACTTGGGAGGCTCGGAAGGTCGGGATGAAGCAACGGGATTGGGTGGCGTCTATATCTTGGAGCAGCTGGCTAAAGTTTTGGAGTGGCAGCGCAAAAAAGATATTACGGTCGCGATTCAAGGCTTTGGCAATGTTGGGTACTGGTTTGCGCATCATGCTGATGCGCTTGGCTACACCGTAGTCGCTGTCTCTGACTCGCGTGGTGGGGTGCATGTACCGACAGGGCTAAATCCTCTCAAAACACTCGCCTGCAAGAAAGAAACCGGCAAGATCTCAGAATGTATGTGCGGTCAAGACCACTGCGATGTGGCGCTCGGCACAGTCATTTCCAATGAAGAACTACTGGAGTTAGAGGTAGATGTACTGGTGCCGGCCGCGTTGGAAAACGTGATAAATAACGAAAATGCCGACCGCATCAAAGCCAAAGTTATCATCGAAATGGCCAACGGCCCAGTCACACCAGAAGCAGAAGAGATCATGTTGAAAAAAGGCATTCTAGTCGTTCCAGATGTGCTTGCCAATGCTGGAGGGGTGAGTACTTCATATTTCGAGTGGGTACAAAATCTGCAAGGTACAGCCTGGGATAAACCAACCGTGCTGCTCAAGCTCGAGCCACTGATGGTGATGGCGTTCAAAGATATCTGGGAGATGGCGCAAGAGCGCAAACTTTCTATCCGCATGGCGACCTATTCACGGGCAGTCAAACGGGTGATTGATGCAATGTTGCTGCGTGGAGTCGTCTAGCCTTCATAAGATCGTCGTAACTTAGCAGTAATACGGCGGTTTTTCGTACAATACGTAACTTTTACTAGAGATATTTGTAGTTATGAGTTATAATGTGCAGTCTGTTCAACAAGGAAATTAAGACACTATGACCCAAATTTCTGCCACGCTCCAACAAGAAATTGACGCTCTCTACAAAAAAGCCCAAAACCAAGGCTTTGTGATTCAGGAAGATATCTTGAAAGTTTTTGTCGAACCTGAAGATCACATTGAGGCACTTGATGACTTCTACGACCGAATTATCAAGCTCAAAGTTGATATCTTCGAGTCTGTTTCTGAAGAAGCTCCTGACGAAGAAACCGATACTCTTTCTCAAGAACTAGAGATGATCTCGACCTTGGGTAATACTGGTGCGTCTGATCCTGTCCGGATGTACCTCAAGGAAATTGGTCGGATTCCACTTTTGAATCGTGAAGAAGAAATTCGCCTGGCTCAACAAGTTGAAGCTGGTGACTTACTCGCCAAGAAAAAACTGACTGATGCCAACTTACGCTTAGTTGTTTCGATTGCCAAAAAATACATCGGTCGGGGTATGACGTTCCTGGACTTGATTCAAGAAGGTAACAAAGGTTTGATCCGTGCAGTTGAGAAGTTTGACTGGACCAAAGGCTTTAAGTTTTCTACCTACGCAACTTGGTGGATTCGCCAAGCTATTACTCGCTCGATCGCTGACCAAGCTCGTACAATTCGTATCCCAGTTCACATGGTGGAAACCATCAATAAATTGATGCGTACTTCACGCCGCTTGATGCAAGACTTGGGTCGTGAGCCGTTGCCAGAAGAAATTGGTAAAGAAATGGAGATGGATCCAGATAAGGTTCGTGAAATCTTGAAGATCTCACAGAATACTACATCTCTGGAAGCTCCAGTCGGTAGTGGTGAAGACGAGAGTGTCTTGGGTGACTTTATCGCTGATGAAAAACAGGTTTCGCCATACGATGCAACCAGTCAACAGATGCTTCGCGAAAATATTGATGAAGTTTTGAGTGCCCTTTCTGACCGAGAAGCTAAAGTGCTTAAGATGCGCTTTGGACTTTCGGGCAACAAAATGATGACTTTGGAAGAAGTTGGCCGCAAGTTTGGTGTAACTCGTGAGCGTATTCGTCAAATCGAAGCCAAAGCCTTGCGCAAACTGAAACATCCAAGCAAACGCAAAAAACTCCAAGACTTCTTGGAATAAAGTTAGAGTAAACTATTGTAGTAATGACACTAGATACTTTAGAGGCTTTACCAGCTCCTACACCTACTCCTGATTTAGTTACATATCCAAAATTAAGTGAAGAACTTCACTCACCTGTTTGCAGTAAAACAGAAGAACGATGGCTTAGAGCTTTGCATTTACATTTAAATGGTGAGAGAAGTTGGCCACTAAATGTAAGAATTGCCCAAGTGTATGATCCGTTTAATAAAAAATTATTTCCAGCTCAAATTGCTCAAAAAGAAGGATCATCAAGAAGAAATGAATCTCCAAATGCTATTATTATCGCAGGTCCAGCAACAGGTGGAGTATGTTTAGATTTGTCTGTATCAGTTGATAAGCAAGCTTTTTTATATAACTATAAAATTGATGAAAAAGATATTCCTGCTAACGCTGAAGTTGTGGTAGTTAGAATGATACGACCACATTTTGAATGCTTACAACAAATAACACATGATGTCTTCTCAGGCGAGCTTCCCTTAGGCAAAGAATTATGGGGTGAAGCTTCTAAAAATATGCCCGGTTGGTTTACCTTTGCATTTTGTTATTTCTTAAAAGGATTAAAAATAGAAACTGATGCAAATCAATTACTCTTAAATGCTTTAATTCCTATCGTTTCTCCGCCTGAATCGCCATAAAGAGTGGGAACTCAGAGCGGGCGCGGTTTTCTTGTTTGGCGGCTTTGCCTTCACTTTCTTTATCTGAAGTCCATTCCTCGATCATTGTAATCACAAACCCAGCGTTGCGCAGCATTTCTGCATAATCCTGGAGTGAATGGTGGAATGACCAAGTAACAGCACTTTCTGCTTGACCAGGATGCATGTTGATCGGGATTTTGAGCGGTGAAAGATAGCGATTTATCCAGCGATACTGTTGTTTGGTCTTTTCATCGGTGTTCCAGCCAGATTGGCGCGGAATACGAAATGCTGGGTGATTGATCACAATCACTAGCTTGCCATTTGGGAGCAGTAGGTTGGCGGCATTCTGCAAAGCAGTCTGTGGATACTCCATGTTTTGGAGGGCCAAGATAATGGCAGCGTGAGTAAACTCTGCCTTGGCATCATGCAAAGGTCGAGCGACGTTGTTGACGATAAAGTCATAGTTTTGTTTTTTATTCATCTTGCGGGCTTGCTGGATTAAACCTTCTGCCACGTCGATACCTAAGTATTCTTTGACAGGCGGAATTGAGCGGGCGAGGATACCTTGGCCACAACCAAGATCTACCAGGGAGTGTTCGGGTTTGAGGAGCAGCATTTTAAGCACACCAGGCAGCACGACGTGTTCGTGGTAGTAGTGACCTTCTTGACCGACGATTTTGTTGTACCAGTTACTGACGCCACCCCAAGAACTTTGAGTTTGCTCTGAGTTTGGTTCGGTGCTGTCTTGTGAATTACGGTCGTAGTGCGGGCGAGTTTGTGGACGACCTGAACGAGAATCGCCAAAAGGTCGGCCAAATTTTCTTGGTGAGGAGTTGCGGCGTGGTGCGGAATTATTGCGATACATAGACTGTATTATATCCCATAATAGCTGAAATGTGCTAGCGAGGTAACTTTTCCAAGGCTTGTTGAGCTGGTTGGTAGTTTTTGTTATATCGGACTGCCAGTTCAAACTGTTCGCGTGCCCCTGTAGCATTACCTTGATTTTGGAAAATCTTGCCACGCAAGTAGTACAACTCGGAGTAGGCGCGATTACCATGAGACAAAATATACTCAATTCGTGTTAAAACTTCCTGATACTTTTCTAGTTCATAGTAGGCGAGCAGTGGCTCATGTTGATACCACAACGTTTTGGGTGAAAGTTTTTTTTCTACTGCCTCAAAGTTGCTGACAGCTTGCTCGTAGTCACCTAAGTGATAGAAGCTAATCGAAAGGTTGTAGCGTGCCGAGGTATCATTTGGATTATTTTGCAAGGTTGCTTGTGCATGTTGCAGTGCTGTTTGCCAGGCAGTTTTTTCGTCTTGTAGGTTTCCTAAAATTACTTCCACTTCACTCGCTTTTTCAGGTGGCACGACCACTAAAAATTCATAGTTAAACTTCTCCCACATAGTTAGAAAATCGGCTTCTGCAATACTAATATCTTTGCCTTGAAGCGAGTCATCTTGAATGATTGTTTGTTGTGCTTTGTCGTACCCAGTGACTACTCGGTAGTGTCCAATATCTTCATTTACTTTAGTCCACGTTCGGGTCATCACTGGCACGTTGCTGGCGGTGAGTCGCTGCAACAGCTGGATGTCGCCGCTCGGACGATGATATGACACCAGTCCCAGTTCTTCTGCCTTGGCGGCTAGCTCTTCTAAAGAAACTGATTTGTCGTCATTATCTCCTACTGTGTTTTGGTACGGCCGTAGCTCATCTCCAAGTTCTTTTTGAGTGCGCTGGATATTAAAGTACGAAAGCGTCATCGCCAAAGTAGCAGGACCGCAGTTGTTAAAAGTTTGGAAGTAATGAACTGGTAGTGAAAGCTGTACACGCTCAGGAAGATTGGGTAGTGGTGTGGGCTGAGGAGTAAGAGGGGTGGTGGTTTGTGCGGAGTTTTCACTGGGTCGTGTGGGTGTTTCAGCGGGATTAAGAGTAAGCGGCTGGGATTCAGCTTCAAAAATCTCTGTTGGCGAGTAATTATTTGCAGTGGAGTAGGTAATTGCGGCAATAATAAATATAAAAATGGAGTAAATGATGATAGTCTGAGGTTTGAAGTAATTCAGCAAATTAGTGACAGTATACCAGGATGCATATCACCTTTACCTGGCAGTCTCCTGTGGTAAAATAAGTAGGTTCATTTGCTCAAGGCATTTGACCGCCATTCCTCGATAGCTCAATGGCAGAGCATCTCGCTGTTAACGAGAGGGTTCTAGGTTCGAGTCCTAGTCGGGGAGCAAAAGCTTGACGATCGGCATAATTTAAGATCGTATCAAATGGTTTTGTAGCTTCGCATACGACCTTTTTACCCTCAACTCTTGTGTTCGATAGTGCAAGCTTGATTAACTGCCTTCTTTCTTCAACTTCAGCACTTTTGAAAAGAGCATAAGCTTATTTGCTAGTTCAAGTATATATAGCCGAGATTTAGTAGGAATTCTCGGCGTCTTGCAACATGTTATACTTGTATCGATTCAGCTAGCTTGTTTCAGTAATTCTTCTGTGCTGACTCGAGCTATCATTATTGCTTTCACAGTTCTAGAAATTTCCAATCTTTCAAGTCATTTGGATTATATTCATATTTTTCAGAATCGTTGTAACGCCAACTTTTGTTTTCTCTGATCACAATTCCACCAAATAACTTTTTGTTTCTTTTGTTCTGCTCCTTGATATATTTTGTCAATCCTTCGGCGCGTTCCTTTGCAGTTTTGGCATAAATACCACCTTTTGTGTCAAAAAGTCCTATTGTGCCGTCTCTCATTTGTACAACAAAGTCAACATAGAATGGCAACTCAACACCATATTCTATGTAAGGAACGGCAAAATATGTCGCATCGCTAGATCCATTTTTAAACCACCAACTCACTTGTTTTGCGCTTTCAAGAAATTCCATAAAATCTACTTCGACACTACTATCTTCTTCAAGAAGTTTTTGTTGAGGTTCTTTTTCTGCTGTTTTTGCAAAATAGGGTTGTATCACAGATTTTTTATAATCTTTTTTCATGAAAGAAATACTGTAATTGATAACCCCTGGGACATTCCACGGTTCATCATTTTCTACAAGCTGGTTTTTCCCTTTACCAATCTTTTCTTGATAAAGCTCTTTTGCCCGATTGATTACATCAATAACCGCTTGACGATTATCTTCTGCTAAAACAACGGCTTGAATATCAGGCCATCTATCCTCATCTCTCGAAGCACCAAAGAAAGCGTACAAGGAACTATTTACTCTCTTGATTGAGCGTGTTTCTGGTGCAAAAGGATCAAGATTGTCGCGAACGAACATATCGAAAGCATATTGCAATTCAGACTCTGTTTTTGGCAGTGCCAAAGTACCAACTCTTTCAATATCTTTTACTTCCTTATCTACATCAATAATGCGACCGCTCGCGATAAGTTTAGTATCAATGATGCTGTGTTTGAAAGAAACTCTTTTTGTTAAATCAAGCTCTTTCGCCGCCTGTTCAAAAATAGGGTAAAAGTCAGATGATAGTCGTGTCTCTTCACGAAAACGCTTTGAGTGATGAGAAATAAGACTGATATCTTTGTACGATTCAATTCTTAAACCTTTATGTACTTTGAAGTCTGGTAATATATCTTTATCAATTCTTGTATCAATGTCTGGTAAGCTGGTATATAGATAAGCTCTATTTAACTCGTCATTACCATAATGCCTATGCTCTGGCATACGCATTACACGCCCTAGAGTTTGGATTGAGAAAGTGATATTTTCGTCTGTCCATTGCCGGAATAAAACGAGAATTGTTGCACGAGGACAATCCCAACCTAATGCAATTGCTTGCTTGAACAACATTACCTCAACTTCGTTTTCTGGCTTTTCAATGTTATCAAGGTTTATTTTTTCATTACCAGTTAGATAAATAGCAAGGCGATGATCGTCTTTTACATAACCGAATTTTGAAAGCATTCGTAATACATCCTCTTTTTTGTCTGGAACACCTTGTCTATTGTCTGGTAGCTGAATAAGCAAAAGTGGATTGACTGATGAATCTTCTTTTTTCTCAAGAATTTTTTGTAGTTCGTTTCTTTTTTCAATAGCACTTCGTAAAATAAGCTCATCGGCAGATTCGTCACTCTTTCTTTTGTCTACTACATAATTCTCAAAGCCATCGTTTACAACCACTTCTTTCTTAATCATTCCTTCTTTTCGAACATCCTCAATTTTTACTGGAACAATATAATCACTCTTAATTTGTGGGGTAGCAGAAACTTCGATTGTTACCTTTGGTCCAAGTTTGCGGATAATCTCTTGTGATTTATCGCTATTTGCGGTGTTATGACTTTCATCAATTATTAAAATAATAATTCGTCCAGCATCTTTGGTTCGTGCTACAACTGTATTTAGGTTATTATCACGCTCATTAGCACGAACAATTACATTGTCCTCTTTATTTATACTTGACCAGTTTAAGAAAAGAATTTCATTTTGTCTGATTTGGCGATTTTGAAGGTCTTGAAAATACGAACAACGCAACCCAACACCTAGTTGATCATAATATTTTTTCAAACTGTTTAGGCTCTGATCGTGGAGTTTATTGACGGCAATCCAAACAAAGGCAAATTTCTTGCCGTCTATTCGTGCATCAATAAGACGGCGCAAAAATTCTGCCGTCATTAAGGTTTTTCCCGATCCAGTCGGAGATTTGAAAATAACAACCTCGTCATTTTGAGATTCCAAAAGCTCATTGACTTCGGATTTCAACTTAACGATAGCTTTTTCTTGATAGTCTTTAAATTCAATCATAATAATTATCTAAATATTTCATGATACACTTTCAGGATTATCTCTGGTATTGTTCGCAGTACGACCTTATTTGAAACATCCGCAAATTGTGCGGTATGCGGATCATCTCCAAGCGAAAAAACATAAGTATTTATTGGTGTGTCAATTTTATTGATTGCTTTCTTGTATTCGTCAATTGCATCTTCGTAGAAAATTATTCCAAGATACCTATTATCATGGCTTTTCATGATTTTATAATCATCAGTTTCTGCAACAGGATCATAAATGCCTTCCTTAATACAAAGCATCTCGGTACATTTATTAACCAGTTTATGCTTATTCTTGTCAGAAGGTTCAGATTCTACAAAGTCATAGGCAGTGTAATATTTCAGATTTCCACCAAACCCTTCAACCTTTTCGCCTTTACTATTCTTGTAACCTCGTATCGCTTTTTGAAGTCGTGGGTGGCAGATTTTTGCAGCAATGTCACCATCGTTGTTTGTGCAGAGAATGAATTTTCTATTTCCGCCACTGGTATTCATATCCAAAACTGCATGCCCAGTTGTTCCTGATCCTGCGAAGAAATCTAAAATAGTAATATCATCGTCAAACCTTTCAAAGATTTGTTTCATTAAAGGAGTTGGCTTAACTGTATCGAAACCATGATTTGGACCTACAATATCGCTTAATTCTTTTTTTCCACTTTCAGCTGAGCCTGTTTCTTCTAGATGCGACCAGAATGGGATAAATGATTCTGATTCTTCATCTTCTGGATAAACAGCTTTCATAGGAACTCCATCTACAAGTTCAATTCTGTTCTTTTCGACAAGTTCACGAGCCGTTTCTGCTCCAATTTGCCACCGTCTACCTTCTCGCGGTTTAACACCTAGTATAGGAAATTTCATTGTGTCTCTTTTTTTGCGACCATAGTCTGTCGCTTCTAAATTTTCAAAACGACACTTTCCTAACTTACCGTCGTGAGGGTATTTCTTTATAGCTTCGCTATATAATAAATTAAAGCCCTCAAAATTCATGGAAGATTGTCGACCGTAAACAAATACATATTCTGTTTTTTGCTGTATCATTTTTTTTGCCTTGCCAGAATTTGTAGATTTGGTCCTTTTTATCCATGTAATGCAACCTAGAAAATTCTTTTCACCAAAGATCTCATCGCACAGAAGTTTTAGTTGTGCAAATTCGTTGTTATCAATACTTATAAATATAACTCCATTTTGTTTTAGTAATGGCAAAGCTAATTTTAATCGCTTTTCCATAAAAGATAGCCATTTACTATGGCGATATGGATCGTCCTTATCTACAAAATTATCATTGTATATAAAGTCATTTTCACCTGTATTATAAGGAGGATCAATATAAATAACATCAATTGCCTCTTGATGTGTGAAATTTAAAACAGCGAGTGAATGATAATTGTCTCCCTCTATCAAAATATGTGTTTGATCTTTTTTATCTGAAACAATCTCTTTGCCTTTAACCTCTTTCAAAACAGGAAAAGGTTTGCCTGCCACTTCGTTTGCAAACATTTCTTCTGGTGTGCGTGCATCGGGATTAATAAGTACATCAATCTTTTCTTGAGGAACATCCCTGTGCCAAACAAGTCCGTACGTGGTTTCCTTAATACGCTTTAATTCCTTGACTAGCTCATCTTTAGACCAATTGGTATAGTTGATGTATTTTTTAGACATAATTTTACTAGTAATTAGACTTTGTAAATTTATCCAAATCTGACTTTTTAATTCTATATTGCTTTCCAGCTTTAATCGCATTAAGCTTCTTTGCTTGTATCCAGCGATAGACTGTTAAATAGGCAACTTTAAGTATCTTTGCTACTTCATCAATAGAGTAATATTGGTCTTTTTCAGGATCTTTCATTTTTATCATTATTTATCATCCCATTGCTAAAATCAACTAGGTGGAGTGGCTTAAAATCACTTAAATGAGTGACAATTATCTCAAGAGGGCTTATTATTATTGGTAGTTCAATTTTTTTCGCTTCCGCTTCCAATCTGTACCAGCTTCTTTGCTTATAAGTTCCTGAAGAAAAATTTGATTTTATTTTTGCTAACGGACCATTCTTTGAAGGTGAAATTGTAGATCCTCAGGATTATGCTTGTTATGGAGCAAGAGCTTTTATTGAAAAACTCTTTAAAGAATCAGCTTCACGTTTGAAGCCGTTAGGAAAACTACTAATTGTTGTTTCAGAATGGTCTGAATTAGATCACTTAGAGACAACGGCAAAAGAAAATCAATTATCTGCTGAAGTATTAGCTACACGTAAAAGCGACGATGGTGAAAGAGGTTACTTACTGTATGAAGTTACGCTTAAGTAAACAGTTACTAATCTATTTCATCCCAAATCACACGCTCAAACATACTATCTGGTAAAATGGCATTATGAGAAACGCAATATTAATTCCTGGAAGACCTGACAAGGATGAATACTATAATCCGCAATACCCATCAACCAGTAATAACCACTGGTTCCCATGGATAACAAAGCACCTGCTCATCAACGATATTTTTACTGTAACATTAGAAATACCTACTCCTTGGCAACCTCGCTACGAAATATGGAAAAAAGAATTAGAGCGTTTCGAGATTACACCAGAAACAATATTGGTTGGACATAGCTGCGGGGGTGGATTTATCTTGAGGTGGTTGAGCGAAAACAAAGATAAAAAAGTTAATAAAGTTATATTAGTCGCTCCATGGCTCAATCCAGAAAATAATCCTAAATCTGATACTGCAGATTTTTTTGACTTCAACATCGATCAAGATTTAGTAAAGCGGACGGCAGGAATAACTATTTTTAACTCAGACGACGACAAGCCTACTATTCATAAATCGGTACAAATTATTCGTGATAAAACCAACGGTATTAACCATAAAGAGTTTCATAACTACGGTCACTTCTGTTACGAAGATATGAAAACATTTGAGTTTCCTGAATTATTGAATGAAATATTAGAAAAATAGGTTATAACTTCGCTTATCTCATCTTGGACACTCGGACCTCTGATATAATTCACCCATGACAATGAAAACTCTCCCAGTTAAGCCAAACATAAACTTTGATGATTTAGAAAAAATTGATATCCGTGTGGGTACGATTGAGTCGGTTGATGATGTTGAAGGTTCAGATAAATTAGTGAAATTGTCAGTAGATTTTGGTGAGTTTAAAAGAACAATTTTGGTGGGAATGAAGAAAGAAAGAGAAAATCCCAAAGAAATAGAAGGTAAACAAGCTTTATTCGTTGTTAATCTCGAACCAAAGAAAATGGCTGGCCAATTATCTGAAGGAATGATGTTTGATATTGGTTACTCTAATGAAATTACACCAGTGCTTGCTATGCCAGAAAAACCTGTCCCAAATGGTGTTACTGCGGGCTAATTAAAATATAAGACAGTTCATGATTTTTCCAATGTTACAATTGTCTTATGAATAACTTCATCGATAAACTCGCATTTATTTACATCAAAGAACGCCAAATTCTGATGACTCTTAGTAAAGGTAAAAATACCTACTATATTCCAGGTGGCAAACGAGAAGGTACTGAAACAGACTTAGAAGCATTGAGTAGAGAAGTGATGGAAGAGCTTAGCGTCAAAATAATTCCTAACACCGTTAAACAGTATGGTACATTTGAAGCTCAAGCACATGGCAAAGCTGAAGGAACAATTGTACGGATGACTTGTTATGAAGCTGCTTTTGAAGGTACTTTGCAAGCAAGCTCAGAAATTCAAGATCTTGCATACTATACATATGCTCAACGAGATATTGTAGGACCAGTTGATCAAATAATTTTTGATGATCTGAAGAGTAAAAATTTAATAGACTAAAGTCTTAGAATGAGAGCTATTTCTAGCATGCCCAAAAATATACAAGTTTTACTTTTAATAACTTTGTTTCAGTGCTTAGTATGGTCACTCTATCAGATACTACTCAGACCTTTAATTGTAGATAAATCCCTAGAAGAGATAACGCGTAGTCTCATTAGAATTTCAATCA
Organism: uncultured Pseudomonadales bacterium; assembly: GCA_964443885.1. Lineage (GTDB taxonomy): Bacteria > Patescibacteriota > Microgenomatia > UBA1400 > PJMF01 > OMIS01. Next base: position 30,487 of record CAYUES010000003.1, on the reverse strand, counting down.
TTGGAATACCTGCAATTATTTATATTTACAAATATAAAAGAGAATCAATCAGAAATTACCTCAACACATATAATCTAAAACTTGCACTTTCATTAGGTATTGTAACTAGCATAATTATTTTCTTATTCTTCTTACCTCAACTTAATAGATTCTCGTTTCCATTAGATATCTCAGCTTGGATAAATTGGATAATTGGTTCTCCAGTAACTGAAGAGCTCTATTTTAGAGGAATAATTTTGAATGAGTTTTTAAAGAAATACTCAATTTTGAAAAGTGTTATATTCAGCACAGTATTATTCACTGCATTTCATTTACCGCAATGGATTTTTACTCAAAAGATCGAGGAATACATAACAACTATTATTATGATATTTGTATATGGTATTTTATTTTCTTTATTGTGGGTAAGAACAAAATCTCTATTTGCAGCACTATTACCACACTCAGTTAACAATTTTCTATATATGGCTACAAGTGTAGTGAGATAAGCAGTTCTACCTATCAATACTTCGTCTTGAAGCCTCCAACCTCTGATATAATTTGCACTCATATGAAACTATATTTATCTTCCTATAAATTGGGTAAAGAGCTGACAAAGTTACAGACTCTTATTAATGAAACTGAGGGTGCTTTTGGGTATGTCCCAAATTCGTTAGATTATATTGGTGCTGAGTCTGAGAGAAGAGAAGAAAGTATACGTAGTGATATTGCCGATTTAAAAAATCAGGGAGCAGAAGTTGAACTCCTCGATCTTAAGAACTATTTTGGTAAAAAAGATGAACTCAAGAGTAAGCTCAACACTCTAGGAGGTTTGTACGTTAGAGGTGGCAATACTTTTGTTTTAAGACAAGCTATGAAGTTGAGTGGTTTAGACGAAATATTGTTAGAAACACAGAACAGAAGTAATTTTTTATACATAGCGTATAGCGCAGGCGGATGTGTTCTTACTCCTTCACTTAAAGCTTACGCCATTACAGATGATGCTACTAATTTCCCGTATCCAGAGATTACAGAACAAATATGGGAAGGTTTAAATATAGTTCCTTATACTCTTGAACCTCATTACAAATCTGACCATCCAGAATCAGCTAGTACTGATAAAGAAATCGAGTACTGTATAGAAAATAAAATACTCTTCAAAGCTTTAAAGGATGGTGAAGTGTTGATTATTGAATAAAGCAGTGCTTCATTTGAAGCTGTGGTATGATAATCAAATATGATAGAAAATAATCCAAATTCTGAAATGGTTAATAATCAACAAGAAGTAAAATTTGTTGTTCCTAGTATGTTCCCTTCTAATATTCCTGTGAGAGAGAGACACCCTTTATATAGAGCTTGGACTGAAGCAAAACCTAAGGTTTTTGAAAGTGCTGTTGTTCAATTTGATGAACAAACTGAAAAAGATCTCATTGAAATGGAAAGAAAACGAGATGTCTATTACGTTCTAGGTATAGGACATAATGAGTCAGATGACAGCTTTGCCTTTGGAACTGAGTTGAGTGAGGATGGGACTGTCGGCGGTATATTTGAGTTTTCACTTTCGCAAGTAGTTTCTTATCAATCTGCTTAAATAAAGCAACTCCTGATTTTCTCTAAGCCGTAAAGAAAACTAACATACCTCAAATGTACTTTGTTAGAACTTTTTAATATAATCATTGCATGTATGAATTTTATGTTGTGCCGATCTCAACAAAGTATCTGACTTTGAATTAATAAATCAACTCTTTCTTCGAGGGAATACTAGATCGTCATACGTGTGTTTCAAATTTCTTTTTGGAAATTGAGCCTCACCCAATAAAGATAGCACGAACAGCCCTGCTAAGACTTGAATTTCATCCGGAGTTTGTTTTTCTTTGGAATAAAGGTTTATTCAATACTATTTAGGTGAAAAATTCTTTGTTTCCTCTACAACATATAGCCAACTGTTTTTACTCTAGAACTAACACATTACCTCAGACAGAATTCGAACCTCTGATATACTCTTATAATGAGAAAAATTATCACGACAACAATGATTACACTTGATGGTGTCATGCAATCTCCAGGCGAATCCAAAGAAGATGCGTCTGAAGGTTTCAAATATGGAGGATGGCAAGTTGGTTGGGATAAAGAGGCTGACGAGATAATGGACACAAAGATACAAGCCGATCCTTTTGACTTGCTACTTGGTAGGCGAACGTATGATATTTTTGCTGATTACTGGCCAAATCATACAGACGAGCCTCATTGGGGAAAACCATTTGATAGAGCAAAAAAATATGTGGTTTCACATAAACAGATCGAGCTTCCTTGGACCAACTCTATTCTCATCACAGGAGATGTAGTCATTGAAATTCAAAAGCTTAAAAACACAGAGGGTCCGGATCTCTTAATCTACGGTAGTGGAAATCTCATCCAAACACTTCTCAAAAACAAATTAATAGACCGTATGCATCTTTGGACATTTCCAGTTACTATTGGAAGCGGTAAAAAATTATTCGCAGAGGGCACCCAGCCAGAACGGTTTAAGGCTATCGACGCACAAGTAACTTCTACAGGAATAATATATTCAGCATACGAACCTTTAAGTCCACTAATTAAAGTAAGCTAAAGTTCTAAACTTGCCCCATAGAGTGAGCCACGGTTTTTCTCAAAGACTTGCTTCAAAACTTTTGATCTAGGCTTTAGGTCTGATGAATGTAATAATCAATGTATCTCGTAATAAAGTAACAAGGAGATTTAACATGATGAAGAATGAAAAATGGTATAGCTGGACGTCGCCTGTTGGTTTAGGTATATTCTTACTTTGCTTGTCTGCTGGCTACTTCTTAGTCACATATTTTAATAACTAACTAGATTACATACGACATAAAGTTGGAGAAAAATACTAGACTCGTTCCATATGAATAATCTCATTCAATTAGATAACGTTATGTATAAAGTCAAAGATCTTGATAATGCTTTGCCATTTTATACAAATGTTTTAGGACTTAAACAAGTGTGGCGAGACGATGAAAAACAGATGATCGGTTTACAAATGCAAAAGGGCGAAGGTGAAATAGTTATAACTAGTGATCCGGATGCACCAGACTTTGATTATAGTTTTCTTGTTGAGAATGTTGAGAGCTTTTGCAGCAATGTTACAGAATTAGGATATGAAATAGTTTTACAACCGTTTGACGTGCGATGTGGGAAGTATGCTGTGGTTAGTGATCTAGATGGAAATAAAATACCAATAATAGACTTAACTGCATTTGGTGGTAAGCCAAAGTATGATTAAGATATAATCACTCTTGTGATAACAATTTCCTCACAACACTCACCAAATTTAGACGAATTAACAACTCTCTTTAGCGATGCATTTTCTGAAATAGATTCAGCAGACCAAGAAAAGCTTGACAAAGAAGATTGTAATCAAAGCCTTGCCGAGTGGTTTTCAGTTGAAGAGATGAATAAGTATTTGCCGTACGGGGAACTACTAGAAGCGAGAAATGAAGATCAAAAGCTAGTGGGTGCAGTTTTTATAGGCAAACAAAATCCTATTTCTTGGCTAGATGGGAATAAAACTGAAATCTTTATACTTGCTGTTCATCCACAGTATCGCCTGCAAGGAATTGGCAAAAAGCTACTGTTACAAGCTGAAGGTTGGGCAAAAGAAATAGGAAGTCAAAAATTGATTATTAATACACATGTTTTGCAAGAACGCATGCATAAATGGTATTTGCAGCAAGGGTATAACCAGATCGGTACTTTAAAAAATTATTATGCAAATGGGGATGCCGTCTTTTTTTTAAAAAACTTATGAAAATCTCTGGCCTTCAAGATACTATAGAGTGGTATAACCAAAGCTCAGCTTAACTTTATTGATACTATTTGATAGTTATCATTAGCTAACCTTTGTGCTGTTGAAGCCACTCCAGTTTCTATCTCTCCTAAAGAAGCATGAAAACTTCCAATTAAACAAATGCATCTTTCTCCTGAAGTTAATACCTTTTTAATTTGAGTATACATATGAGCTTCTCTAGCTTCCGCATCTGAAGCTGCTGAGAAATCATAACTTGCATCATAATCAATTGCTGTAACTTTCATACCAGCCCCATGCATCGAATAAACCGCATCAGCAAATGTTTTATCACCAAAACTTGAAGGTCCAACATATGGAATATCATATAGCTGGACAGGTTTTCCTTTGCCAAGTTGATCAAATAATTCTTGTCTAAATGAGGGTGCTTCTACTAAGTAATGTTTAAAGCCTTGTGCCGCTAATTTTTTTGCTACAGAAAAGCTTAATGCCACTCTAATTCTTTTATCTTCATGTATATCTTGTATAAAAACTATTTGAGCATTTGTATCTCGGAGTGCTTCGTAAAGTTCTATAGAAGGCCAGCCGTTTTCATGAAATTTAATTTCTATTCCTTTAAAATTGTCAGTCGGTAGATTTGTTTCGTTTGAAACTAGTTCTGGTTTGTATTCTGTGTTACTTTCTCTCATACAATTTTACATTGTAACTTAATAATTGTACAAAATAGTACCTTATTTCATGTTCAATTAGGAGCACATTACGCTCAGACTTCTTTTCCTCAAGAAATTTAAATAAAGCAGGTTCTAACTTTCGTTACTCGGAGGCTAGAACATTTGATATACTTTCTACATGAATGAAGAAGATGAGGTTCAACTAAACCTTTCTAAAACTATAGCCCCGCAGTCTGAGAAGAAAAATGGAGTAACTAGAAGAAATTTTTTAAGAGCAATCTTCTTAGGTATTGCAACACTGTTCCTGAAAAATAGCACCGGATCTTTTCCAAATACTCCAGATAGAAACATACCTACAGATCAAAAAGATCAGCAGAATGTTACTACTCAGGAAGAAGAACCAGAAGTAGTTGATGTTCCTACCCCGCAGGAGCGTTTTGAAGCACTAAAAATGTCGGAGTTTTGGTCTTTTTATACTCTAATTCAAGATACAACCCACAAGTTTGGTGCTAAAAATGACGCTTATTTTTTTAATCGCATATTTACTGTTTGCCAACAAGTTGCTGAAGGAACTTTGGATAATTCCGATGACCTCCTACTTACAGATGTGAGAGATGGCTGGGGAGAAAAACAAGAAAAGGTACTGATGGATGCTTTGTCACACATCAAGTCGCTACAAATTCAGAACCATGATGTTACTGGTGATCCCGAAGTATTTAGAAATCAACAGCTTACAACTTTTGCGAAAGTATTCGGATCTATGGCATTAGCATTACCGCATGAGATTTATATAACGAAGATGGATGCTCAAACAAGCGCTGAGCAACTTGTTACTGTTTCGTTTGATGAGTGGGGAGTCGGTGAAGCATGGGATAGGTTTTTTCATGAAGTTACTCACTCTACAGATGTTTTTTCAGAACGTGTTCAACCATATGTATCAAAAGAATCATTTTTAGACTACGCATCAACATATTACCACCAAGCAGATGAGTTATTGTCAAAATGGCTTAATACATCGGATCTAGATCAAGCAAGAGAATTTTGGGAAGGCTACATACGATCTTGGGGTGGTGATATAACTACAAATAGAACTGAAAATGAACGTCTTGTAGCTACATTAGAAAAGGAATTTCTCAACCAAGACTTTAGTGATGAAAGTCTACTGTACCGATTTCAAAGAGTTTCGTGGACATTAGGAAGAAAGATTCAAGAGATCAGACGTAAACAAAGTACTGACATTCAACTAACTACTGAAGAAAAAAATTTGATAGATAATTCTGATGTTCAAACCTTGATGACTATGACTTTAGAAGAAACCCTGCACTTTTTGGTTTCGGTCCCTGAAAATACTTTCTCTGGTTCTGCAACAGACTATACATATCCTGAAGGAAATGAGGCAAGAATAGCAGTGAATGAAGTACGTGTTAAGACCTTTGGTACATTTGAGTTAAATCAAAATCAACCAGTAGATCAACAAATTAGAAATAATCTTGGTATTGAATAAATCTAAATAAAGTAACTCCTTAGTTCTTCTCATTAACCCATGGGAGCATAGTTTAGGATTCAGGGATATTAGCTAGAGAATCTTTTTTCTCTATAGCAATTAGACTACAGATTCTATACCATTAAAGAGTGATAGTTAGCATACATTACTCTCTACTTAAAAAATTCTCTTTTTTGCTTTTTTTATTGTTCCTACTCACCTTTTCAGTCCAATCTACATCAAAGGCTCAAGCAGCCTACTCAATAGATTGGGAAGAAGCAGCTGTTGCGAGTGGGACTGATCAATGGTGGGAGACAATTGCTGCAAGTTCAGATGGATCCATAATGATTGCCGGCACATATGGGGATCGACTGTATCTTTCCACTGATAGTGGTGATTCCTGGACGGAAGTACAGCCAGGGGGAAATGCAGATTATAATTGGGATTCTGCAGCGATGAGCGCTGATGGGCAGATCATCATTGTTGGGGCATCATCAGGCAGACTCTATTTATCTGTGAATGGAGGGAGTAGTTGGAATGAGACGCAACCAAATGGTAATAACAATGAAAATTGGAGAACCGCGAACATGAGTTCTAACGGAGAAATTATTTTTGCAGCAGATTATGGGGGCCGAGCGTATCTCACCACAAATGGGGGTGATACTTGGGCTGAGACACAACCAGCAGGAGTTACAAACAAATGGTGGAATACTTCGAGTATGAGCTCTGATGGAGAGTTCATCATTGCGGGGTCAATTAGTTCTGGTGGAAGATTGTATCTCACCACAAATGGGGGTGATACTTGGGCTCAGACTCAACCAATTGGGAATGCAGATGGTGGCTGGTATGCATCAAGTATAAGTGATGATGGTCAAACGATTTTGGCAGGTATCTACAGTGGTAGACTCTATTTATCTACTGATGGAGGGGATAATTGGACAGACACTCTCTTAGAAGGAGCGGTCAATTCTGGGTGGTATAGTGCTTCGATGAGTCCTGATGGTCAAAATATGTTGGCAGTCGGTGATGGTGGAGAGATACATGTTTCTTTTGATGAAGGGACAACTTGGTCAACGTCTCCACCGCTTGGGAATACGGCATTACGGTTACACCCCACTGCGGTCAGTAATGATGGTGAAACGTACACTGCAGGAGTGTATGGCGGGAAGTTATATATAGGTACACGAGTAACGGTAACTCCCACTCCAACCCCAACTCCACAGTCGAATAGTTCGAGTGATTCGAATAATACATCACCTTCTGTAGCGCCATCATGTACGAGCAGTTCTCCACCAGGTGCCCCAGATTTGTTTCAAATAAATGTGTCAGATACCAAAGCAACACTCTACTTTGCTCCTGTTCTCAATACTCCCAAATACTTCATCGCCTATGGTGATGGAGTGACAACGGAGCAATATGGGTTGGAGATTGAGCCAGGAATTGTGACGGGTGTAGTATCGTATACTGTAAACATGCTTAGCCCAAATTCATCTTACTCATTTAAAGTGAGAGGGGGAAACGGCTGTATGCCCGGTATGTGGGGAAACACGTTGAAAGCTACTACAACAAGGTCTCCTTTTTCTCCTAATACCTTTTACAGAAACTTCGTAACTAGGACTCTAAACTAGCGTAGCAAGATCTACTTAAACTTGCGATTATTTTTGCTTTGCATCATAATAAAAAAAATCTTATTTTGGAAAGGGATACATAACATGTCAAAATACGTGGATGGATTCGTTCTCGTTGTCCCAAAAGACAAAGCTGAAGAGTATAAAAAAATGGCTGAGGGTGGCCGAGATTCGTGGATGAAACATGGTGCACTCGGATATTACGAGTGCCGTGGGAACGATCTTGTTCCTCAGGAAATGGGTGGTGAAAAAGCTCGTGCGTTTACAGAAATGGCTGGAGCAAGTGATAGTGACACAGTCTGGTTTTCTTTTATCATTTTCAAATCCAAAGCACATCGAGATGAAGTCAATGCAAAAGTGATGGCCGAGATGGACGAAAAAGCCTCAGAATACCAAGATATGCAAATGCCGTTTGATATGAAGCACATGGCCTACGGTGGTTTTCAAGTTGAAGTTGAAGGCTAGAGGAATTTAATTAACCCCACCATTTGGTATACTTTTTATATACAAAAAAGCTGAAAGGAAGCCATCATGCAAAAAGTCGTACCAAACTTGTGGTTTGCAGGCAATGCTAGCGAGGCCGTAGAGTTTTATACATCAGTATTCACAGACAGCAAAATTATTAGTACTTCATACTATCCAGAAGAGGGCTTAGCTGACTTTCAGAAAAGTTTTGCTGGCAAAGTCTTAACAATTGATTTTGAACTCCAAGGTCAGCGGTTTGTGGCCATCAACGCTGGTGATGATTTTAAATTTACCGAAGCAGTATCCTTCGCTGTTATGTGCAAAGACCAAGCAGAAATAGACTACTATTGGAGTAAACTTTCAAGCGTACCAAGCTCAGAGCAGTGTGGCTGGTGCAAGGACAAATATGGGTTGAGTTGGCAGATTGTGCCGCAGAATGTGGAAGAGTTAATGAAAAAACCTGGTGCCTTTGAGGTAATGATGCAACAGAAGAAAATAATACTTGCTGAGTACTAGAATAACACTATGAACAAACCAAAAGTTACCAGTGGCCTCACAATATCTCTGGATGGATTTGGCGCAGGAGTCAATCAAAGTTTTGAAAAACCTTTTGGAGACAACTTCGATTCGGATTTGCTGGATCGTTGGATGTTTGCTGAGCCAGAAAAGCATAAACACAAAAAAGAAATTGACGCTATTTTGGATGCAGGTGCATTCATTTTGGGCAGTAATATGTTTGGGCCCAAGGACAGAAGACAAATGTCAGAATGGAAAGGCTGGTGGGGTGATAACCCTCCATATCATGCGCCAGTTTTTGTGCTCTCACACACAGCGCGAGAACCAATTGAAATGGAAGGTGGAACGACATTCACTTTTGTAACTGATGGTATTGAATCGGCACTTCAACAAGCGAAAGAAGTAGCAGGAAACAGAGACGTAAAGATTATGGGGGGCGCAACTACCATCAATCAATATCTGGCGGCTGGACTGATTGATGAACTGTGGGTACATATAGTGCCGGTGACTATTGGCGCGGGCGCCCGACTTTTTGAGGGAGTGCCTAATCTCAAGCTCGAGCCGATCGAAGTGAGTGGCACAAGTGTTGTGACACATATTCGATACAACGTTTTAAAATAAAGCAGTTTGAGAGTTGGTCAGTGATTTTGAGCTCAATACAACTTTAAGATTTTTCGTTACTTTTGTATTCCAGAATGTCCCCCGGTTGGCAATCCAGGGCCTTGCAAATCGCCTCTAAAGTTGAAAAACGAATCGCTTTAGCTTTATCATTCTTCAGAATTGAAAGATTAGCCATAGTGATCCCAATCTTTTCTGAAAGTTCAGTAACACTCATTTTTCTTTTTGCTAACATCACATCTATAGTAATAATAATTGCCATAACTACTCCTTAGACCGTTAAATCATTTTCTGATTTTAGATCAACTGCATTTTGGAAAAGCTTTTGAAAAACACCTGCGGCTGTAGCAATCACACCGAATGCTACAGTCATACAAATGCCAAGCATTGTTGGACCTGCTAGATCATCACCCTTCACAAAGAAATGGATGTAGAGAACTGCTCCTGCAATACAACCAATAAGACTGAGCGAAGCAAACTTTATATTCTTGAGTCTATTAACAGAGTCTTGAGAAAAAGCTTTATTAGCATCAATCAGGTTTAATAGTTTGAATGCCTGATACAACCCGATAAAAAATGGGGCAGAAGCTATATAAATATAGATAATAAGTGGATCTGAATAAATACTGATGAGATCTAAGTTAGTAGCTCTTCCTTCAGTCTGCGGAAACCAAAGCATACTAGCAGACGCGCCGACTGCGATAAGATAAATAATAAACTTTAAAAATAATGTTGAACTTCGTTTCATAATTACTACCTCACTTAGTACTAGATAGATGAATTCTAACAATAAGTTTATCGATTGTCAATAAATTATTATTGTTATTTGTGAAATGTTACAATTGTCATATGAACAAGCTAATCGATAAACTTGCATTTATTTATATTAAAGATAGACAAATTCTGATGACTTTAAGTAAAGGCAAAGATACCTACTATATCCCAGGTGGCAAACGAGAAGGTAACGAAACAGACTTAGAAGCACTGAGTAGAGAAGTAATGGAAGAACTCAGTGTCGTAATACTTCCTGATTCGATACGACACTATGGCACATTTGAAGCTCAAGCACATGGTAAAGCCGAAGGCACAATTGTGCGGATGACGTGTTATGAAGCTGCCATTGCAGGTACACTGCGCCCAAGCTCAGAGATTCAAGATATTGCATACTATACATATGCTCAACGAGATACTGTTGGTCCAGTTGATCAAATAATCTTCGACGATTTACAGAGTAAAAATTTAATTGATTAAATTGGGGGTTCAAACCTCTGATACAATATATTGATGGGATATCACACTGAGCTTAATACTTTACTTGGACTGCCGCCTGATTTTGACATAACTCAATTAGAGATAGGTAAAAGATATACTATTACGAGGGAAAGAGAAAGAGTATTCCCACTTCATATAGCTATTCTCATGGTGACAAATAAGTGGGATTTCTTAGGGTATGCAGTAGCTCATTCAGCATTGATAAAAAACATCAGTACAATTATTGAATTTGAAGTAATATCTCTTTTTTCAAAAGAAGAATCTGATTTGTATAAAGTTAAGTTTTTAGAAGCTGCTAAAGTGACTGGTGAAGTAAAATAAAATTTTAAAACTTGACACCCAGATATACTTTACACTATGAAAACAGAGATCAGCACAGATAAAGCTCCACAAGTTCCAGGGTTATTGTCTCAAGGTATTGTTAGTAGTAATTTTGTTTTTGTTTCAGGTCAAATACATTCAACCCTTGACGGTACGTTAATTGAAGGCACTGTAGAAGTGCGGCTGAAACAAGTTATGAATAATGTGAGAGAGATCTTGAAAGCTTCTGGAACAGATTCTACTAATGTAGTTAAAGTCAATGTATATGTCACAGATATCTCTGAATTACCAAAATTAAACGAAGAATATAGAAGGTACTTTACAGAGCCATTTCCCGTTAGAGAAGCAGTTTGTGTTAAAGCCTTACCATTGGGAGCGAGCATTGAGATAAGCGTGATCGCGGTTAAATAAAAAAATCACTTTTTCACTTTTTATAAAACTCAGCTGCTTTAATATTTCCTATATTTAAGAAGTACCTTTCCATTAATTTTCTAGATTTTTCTTGTAAATCAGCAAATGGTTCGTTAGTAAGCTCAATCCCAGAAAAGAAGTTCTCAAATTGTTTTGCCTTCTTTAAATCAGAAGTCCCGCCTTTATGTGGATCCTTGAGTGCTGAATAAATAGCTTGCACATTAGTTCTAGCTAAAAAAAAACTACAGCCATAGCAAGGTTCTAGCGAGGTAAATAAATAATGATCATCATCACTATTTTTATTTATAGCAGCACCTAACTGTCGTATACCAATAATTTCAGCATGTGCAGTAATATCCTGAAAACTTGTGCACTCATTCATTGTTACAGACACAACTTTGCCAGCTTTGTTTACAAAGACTGAACCAATAGGATAGTTATTAAGCTTGAGTGCCTCCTCAGCTTTGAGTAGAGCAACTTCTAAGTGATTTCTAATTTGATCTGTATTAAACATAGCTTTATTATAGCTTAGAAAAAAAGCTATATGAGTTTGGTAGTTTTTCTTAACAAGTCTTGGACGCTAGAAATTTTATTTCTAGTATATAATCCTGCTAATTATGACTAATGTTAAAGAAATCCGATCCAGAAGTGAAGTAGTTTCCCCCCCCACACAAGATGTATCTGAACTTATTAAAGTTCATCTAGGTGTGCTCTGGATTTTACAAGCAATTGCAACAACATATGTCCAAAAAGGAGAACTATCTGAAGCAGATCTCCATGATGGTGAAAAGATTAAAAGAGTTTTGCTGGCGAATCTTTCTAGATTAGAAGAAGTAATGCCTGAACTATTAGCAGCGATTCAACTGCTGTCGGAACATTTTGGATACAGCATCCATAGCAGTAATGGGGAAAAAGATTCTGTTGAGATAAAGAACGTACTTCCAGCTGCTAGTTATGAATATACAGTCACAATTCTACTATTAACTGCATTTGAAGATGTATTGACACAAGTTTTAGAAGCAAAAGATAAAATGTCTGAGGCTGATGTTGTGATGATTGTTGGGCATCAAGGCGTTGGAAAAAGCCGAGCAGTAGAATTTTTTAATCAACAAGGATACGCTTCACTTTCAATGTCACAAATTGTTCGTGAAGTAGTTGCATCCTGGGGACTAAGAGATACGGGAACAATTGATAAGATTGTAGGAGGCCAAGTCCTTAAGGAATATTTCGGAAAAGATATCTTGGTTCATTTAGGTATTCAGTATCTTGTAAGTTTAGGTAAAAAAAAGATTGTAATTGATGGACCTAAGGTAATTGAAGAAGCTGAAGCGGTAGTTGGAATGGGTGGAAGGCTGGTGGGAGTTGTGGCTGATATTGATCCAGAGACTGATCGGGTAGTTAGAAGAGCTAGAGTAAAATATAGATCTGAAGTTGATCTTTCAAGGCAGTCTGACTTACCTAAATTTGATAATAGAGAAATGATTGAAGGCCCTCGTATCAACGAAATTCTTGCTTTGGTGAGACCAGAAGATATATTTGTGAACAGTGAAGGTGGAAATTTAGCAGAGGATTTAGAACGCGCTTTTCCTACAGAAAGCAGTTCCTGATTTCTTCTACAATATAAAGCATTTTATGCTCAGACTTTTTTCTTCAATAATTTCAAATAAAGTAGGCTCAAAGCTTTGATATACTAAACTCATGTTAGCTGAAGAAATACAAAGACCTCGAGTTGGCGTAGGAGTCATTATCATTAGAAATGACTTTGTTTTGATGGGAAAGAGAAAAAACTCTCATGGTGATGGCACTTGGAATTTCCCTGGGGGGCATCTGGAGTTGAATGAAACTTTTGCGGCATGTGCAAGAAGAGAGGTTAAAGAGGAAACTGGATTAGTGATTACAAAACTCATGCAAGGGCCATATTCAAATGATATTTTTACTGCTGAGAAAAAGCACTACATCACTATTTTTGTGATTGCTCATTCTCAGAAGGGCAAACCAAAAGTACTGGAGCCAGACAAGTGTGAGGAATGGCAGTGGTTTAAGTGGCATGAACTGCCCGAGCCATTGTTTTTACCAACAGCGAATCTCAAGAAGTTAGATTTTTCACCCTTTAGATGGAGTGGTTTTCCTTTAGAAAAATAAGATTATTTTTATGATTAACATCTGTTAAAATAAAACAAACTATGCAGAAAAATAGTAACTCAAAGCATCGAATTTATACAATGAGTGTGGCACGTGTCTATCCTCTCTATGTGACAAAAGTAGAGCGAAAAGGACGGACCAAAAGGGAAGTCGATGAAGTTATCTGTTGGCTAACAGGATACTCTCAGAAAGAACTAGAAAAGCAGCTGAAAAATGAGACTGATTTTGAGACTTTTCTTGAGCAAGCTCCTCTGATGAATCCGGCACGATCTTTAATCACCGGTGTAATTTGTGGTGTCAGGATAGAAGAGATTGAAGAGACAACGATGCGCGAAATTCGCTACCTGGATAAGCTGATCGATGAGTTAGCAAAAGGTAAAACAATGGAGAAGATTTTGAGGAAGTAAATCTATGACAAAAAATATTTCCAGTGGTGTCGTCCACAATCTTACCGAAGATGTACGAGCAGCTTTGAGCTCTGATGCAAAAGCGCTCGCGGCGTGGGAAGATCTTACGCCACTCGCGCGCAACGAGTGGATCTGCTGGGTAACGTTCGTCAAAAAAGAAGAGACGAGAAAAGAGCATGTAACACGAATGATTAGTCAATTAAAAGAAGGCAAGCGCCGGCCGTGTTGCTGGATTGGCTGTATTCACCGAACCGATAAACCAATAAGTCCTTCTATTAAGTTTATACTCAGCAAGCGAGGCAAAGGTGCTCGCAAAACAAACTCCAAGTAGTGTTTTAAATAGCAGGTATCTGGTAGTGATCTACGTCACATCATTTTTATTACCTTTGGTCTATAAATAAGGTATGAAAATGAATAGTAATAAAGATATCTGCTGTTACCCCTTTGATACTTCATTATGGGATGAAAAAACTCACCTCTGGAAAGATAAATTATTTTTGCAAGACGAGGTAGTTCAGTTCTTACACATACCTTTAAATATGAATTCGGTTGTAAAAAGAATGTTTGCGGAAATTGAAAAAGCAGACGCAATGCCAGAAGTAAAAGATTTCTTACTGCTTTCGTATGATCCGTCACCCTGGAAATCTGAAATATACATGACAGTAACCAAAGACATTCCAAACAGAAAGATAGCTAAACTTACGGGAACATTTATAAGTAAAGTTTACGATGGTTCATATAATAATGTTCCTAAATGGATTGAGAATATGGATAGATACTTAAATACTAATAATCAAAAAGCATTAAAGTATTATTTTCATTTTGCTTACTGTCCTAAATGTGTAGAAAAGTATGGCCATAATTATTGTGTTGTATTTGCACAAGTGGAGTAGTATGAAATCAATCATTTGGGTACCACGCATTCTTAGTATAGGCTATGTACTATTTATCTCTCTTTTTGCTCTTGATGTTTTTTCAGAGTATTCTGGAACTGAGGTATTTCTTCCGCTTTTTATGCACCTGCTACCATCTTTGATGCTTCTACTTGTTACAGTAATTGCTTGGAAGTATGAATTGGTTGGTGCAGTTATTTTTCTTGGATTTGCTTTATTTTACGTATGGGACGTCGGTTTTACACGTCCATTGAGCTGGTACCTTGCAATAGCTGTTCCAGCATCTGTAGTCGGCATACTTTATCTGATCAGCTGGCTGCAAAGAAGAAGCCACAAAAAGACCTCAAATCAATGATACAGATCAACGCACGCACTGCTGATTAAGCTGTTTCCTGTGGAAGTGGTATTAAGCTATTGATTAAACATTCAATCAATCCAAAACCACAAATTTGGTACATTCCTTCACCAAAAATAGAGAGAAAAGTCGTCAGTATTTCCTGAACTGAGTATGTACCAGCAATCAGTTCATCTTTGGATAATCCAGTAGCCTTGGTGAGTGAGTCTATATTTCCTGAAAGTGTAAAGTTACCATTTCCATCTACATTGAAACCAGGCATACTAACTCCACCTAATCCGGGCGTAGACATTGAAAAACCTGAACCCGCATTCGCAACAGCCCTCAACGTGTGAAAACAAAGTGGACCACACGCACCAACAATACTCATTAGTGATCCAAGCGCTCCTCCGATTGTGTTGAGTCCAATCAAACTGACATTTGCAAGTCTTTCTGATGCTTTAACTGATTCTTTCTGTGCCCACGTAAAGGCGTGTGGTATTTGCTTAGACGGTTCTTCTTCAGCAGGCACGGTGTGCTGTAGCCACTGAGAAAAAGTTGGCTGAGCTTCGCTACTTTTTATTTTTTCTGCAGGTTTTTTAGTATTACTTTTTTGTGGAACTTCAGATTCATCAAAAATTAAGCTAGGATCAATTTCACTTAGGTTGAATTGCCATACAAAAGTTTCAACGGACTCCTCCTCAGTACTTAAAGCTGACGCAGAAATAAAATCACCGGTATTACTAGCATGTTCGGGGGACATTATCTTTTTAGTTGCTTCATTGCTGACACTGAAACGTGATTCCCTTTGTTGGATGGTTTAATCACTTGAGTCGTAATTTGATTCATACCTGCAACTCCAAATGTGGCTAGTGATCCCAAGGCAATACTGGCCAATGTTGCATCAGTGAGATCAACGGCTGGCGTTGATTTATTTTCACTGGGGGATAACTCATCCCAGAAAGGAATAATTACAAATTCCTGTGTGAGCTGCGGATGTACAATGAAGGTATCTTCAGCTGTTTGTGATTCAGTCAAAGGATTAAGTGCGGTGGATCTTTTAATAAGCTGTTCTCCCAACAATCCTGCCTGTGGTTTTTTTAATCCATGTGAGTGGGCAAGCTCAGCAACACTAATAGGTTGCTGTCCCGTAGCTCTAGTGACTAATTGTAAGATACCTCGATCTTGGCCAGAACTTAGCTCATCAGCTGCTGTTAAGACGGTACTTAAATGAGAAACATCACTAATGCCTTTGATAATCACTCCTGCACATGCCCCACCGAGGCCCGCTGTAGTGGCTGTTTGAATAATATCTCGTGCAGAAACAGAAGCTGCTAAACTCAAGCCTTGGAGATTGTCTTTAAGTAAGTCACTAACTCGCGCCCCAACTACTTGAATTTCTAGGGTGTAAATATATTGATTTCCGCCAAGATTTTTTCTAATTGCTCGGGCTTTACCAAAGTATTGTTGTGCTTGTTTCTCACTGCTACCAACTCTCAAACTTCGTCGGGCATCAAAGTGTAGGGGATCAGCAACTAACAAAAGAACAGAAAAACGTCTGTTCGGTTGTGCATTTTCGTCTTCGGTATACAGCTGGCGACATGTCTTCGCAAACTCACCAGGAGTCGAGTTTAGATGTGCCATGGGGTTTTCTTTCAATCTTTGTTGAAAATCCTGACCAGTTCTAACGACGCTTTTTGTCACATCTGGTTTTGTTTGGTCCATATCGACTAAACCTGTATTATGTGCTTCGTGAAGAAGGTTTGAACCTTGTGAAGAATTATTCTCCGCAGTAACTGCTCTCTTTTCTGCAACTTGTTCTGTCCACGGCATATATGCTCCTTATTTATAACGCAACTTAGTTGCACGTATTAAAGCATGAAAGAGATTATAATGCAACTAAGTTGCTTTAAATGTTGATGAGTCTAAACTAAGCTGATTATGTATAACTGAATATATTTGGTAAAATTAGAAATATGTCTAAAACAATCGCCATCTGCAACTCAATGCAGTTCAAACCAGAAATTATTGAAGCAGCGGCTTTGCTAGAAGCCAATGGCTGGACGGTACTTACGCCAGAGCTTTCAGAAAAATCTTCAGCATATATGGAGTTATCGCTGGCAGAACAACAAGCTGCCAAACGTGGTTTTATCAAAAATCACTTTGACAGAATTAAACAGTCTGATGCAATCCTCGTGCTGAACTATGAAAAAAAAGGTATTGGCGGCTACATTGGATCAAATACACTGATGGAAATCGGGGTGGCGTTCAGCCTTGGAAAAGCAATTTATATTCTGAATGCTTTGGAAGAGCAAGGCTGTAAAGAAGAAGTGATGGCTTTAGTTGCGAAAGTTCTTGATGGTAATATAATGAATATTAAGCAACCTTAATCGCTTATCATTTAGTCATACGCAGTAATTTTGTACGAAGTTCAATTGGTAAACTTAAAATTATTCTTCTCTTTACTTTCTTTAGTCCATCAAAAAGTGAAGCAAGGTTGGAATTCTTGATTGTTAGATCCTGATAGTGGGTACTACTTTTTGTATACATTTCTTTCCAGTATTCCTGCTGAGGAATAGTAAAATTTTTTATACTTTTTTTCTTTCGTGCGACTAAAAATAAAAGTATATCTTTCCGTATTGATGGGTCGTTAACTTCAAAACCTGTGCTGGTGCTGAAAGAGCGATATTCGATACTAAAGTTATTTTGTTTCAGTGTTTGAATAATAGTTTGAGGGTTAAAAACATGAAAGCCATGTTCAAAGTAACCATTTACTGGAGTTACTACCGCAAAAATACCTCCAACAGATACCAATTTTAAGTAGTTTTCTAAACACTGTTTTGTATCGAAAATATGCTCAATTGTTCCGATATCAAAAACAGTATTAAATGATTCATGATACTTTTGAGGAATTGGCTTATTTAAATCCCACTGATACTCAGTATTTTTATCAAACAAATCAGCTGTATAGACTTGTTTCAATCCTTTAGCCTCAGCAAATTCTTTCATGTTAGAAAAATTAAAATCACTGGGTAAGTGACTACCTTGCATATACGGCAAGCCTATAAATAAAAACTTTTCTTTCCAAAAGCCTTGAACTGCAAACATCTGGCGGTAGAATGGTATATGTAACGAAATGACTGACATCCAGAAATAGTATATTCAGATTTGGCTAAAGATCTATTAGAAGTTTTTAAGATTTTTTTGCTATACTTTTGCGTATGTCATCAAAGCAACCAAATAATCGAACTTCTAAAGAAAATCCAGTTGGAAGGTTTATGGTGGCAAGTGGTGCAGTTATTGAACAAGGAAGTAGTGGTAAGATACTAATTATCCAACGCAGTGCAGATTTAGATTGGCATCCTAACGAGTGGGAGATTTTATATGGCAGAATTGATCAATTTGAAGATACGGAAGCAGGCTTGAAAAGAGAAGTGCATGAAGAAGTAGGAATAAGCGAACTGGAGTTGATTGAAGTTTTAACAGTGTGGCATATCTTCAGAGGAACTGAACAAACTGCTGAAAACGAGTTAATCGGAGTTACATACCATTGCCGAACTACTCAAAGTGAACCAAAACTTTCTCACGAACATCAAAACTATAAATGGGTGAGTCCTACTGAAGCACTAGGCATAGTAAAAGTGGATGGGATTAAGCGAGACATCATAAAATTTATGGAGAAAAGTAACTAATATGGCAGAACTCAAAACTCAACAAACAACTCAAGCAGCGGAAGAATTTCTTAAAACCATTGAGCCCGAACAAAAACGGCTAGATGGTTTTACTCTTTTAGAGCTATTCAAAAAAGTGACTGGTGAGAAACCAGTCATGTGGGGAACAAGTATCGTTGGGTTTGGGAAGTATCACTATAAATCAGAGCGAAGTACTCAAGAAGGGGACTGGCCATTAGTGGGTTTTTCTCCTCGCAAACAGAACTTAACACTCTATATTATGGCAGGAAATACAGACAGTAAATTACTTGAAAAAGTAGGGAAACACAAGACCAGTGTCGGCTGTATATATATCAATAAACTTAGCGATATAGATATCCTAGTGCTTGAAAAACTGATCAAGAACTCATTTACACACATGCAAGAGGCTACAAAGAATAGCAAATGAAGAAATGGGCAAAACACTTCGATAACTAGATGTTACTATATACTACTTAGTAGTTATGAAGTCCCACTTTAAAAATATCATTACCATTATTAATCCTGCCGCTGGTTCAGATACACCAATTCTTTCCCAACTTAATAAAGCTACAGTTGCGCATAGTATTACTAATGAAATTTTCGTCACTCAGTCAGACAAAGACACGACAAAGTTTGCACGTAGAGCACTCAGAAAAAAGCCAGATGCGGTGATCGTGCATGGCGGTGATGGTACGGTTGTGGATGTTGCAAATGTGCTTTGTCAGTCACAGATTCCACTGATTATTATTCCCGGAGGCACCGCTAACATCATTGCCAAAGAACTAGGCATTCCACAAGATAGTGCAGAAGCGCTCAAAATTTTGGGGCGTAAGCAGAAGCCAGTTCGAGTCAATATAGCGAGTATTGGCAAGAGGAATATGCTTGTCAGAATCGAAGTCGGTATTCTTGCGAACATGGTTAAAGAAGCAACGAGCGAACTAAAAGAAAACTTTGGTATTGCTGTCTACTCATTTACTGCTCTTAAACATGCAATAAATGCACCAACCGCCCGCTACATGCTTAATATTGACGGCAAAATTCAGAAAATTGAAGGTGTGGGAATGATGATCGCAAATTTTGGAAACATTGGATTGTCAGGTATTTCTTTACAAAAAAAAGTTAACTGTAGTGATGATCTTCTTGACGTATTAGTACTGCAATCAAGCGATATTGCTACATTAGCAGCAGTGGGTAGCAGTGCGTTGATGGGTACCAAAAAACCTTTGGCGCTCAAACATTGGCGAGGTAAAAAGATTCGGGTTAGCATAACCCCCAAACAAATGATTGTCAGTGATGATAAGATGTTTACAGCCTCACGTTTTACCGTTGCCCTCAAAGCAGAGTACTTAACAATCTTGACCTAACGAGGATACTATCACCAACTTCAAAAACTGGTACTCGATTCTGCCTTTACTATGAAATCTCTGTCACTCCTACTCACAAGTGCTTTAAAATCCCTGTCGCTTTCAGCACAACGAACTTTTGATCATTCCTATCGGCAGATAGTAGGTGTTCCAACCTTGCGATATAGCCAAATTACACCTCAGTTGTATTTGGGTGGGCAGTATAGCCGCCGGGGGTATACGATCCTGAAAAAACGAGGGATCACTGGCATTATCAGCATGCGGACAAGTCCAGTCAGAGATCTGCCAGATTTGGGCGCGGTACGGTTGCTCCATTTACCAACACTTGATCTGACCTCACCTTCGCTAAGCGATTTTCAAAAAGGCATCAAGTTTATACGTACCGAACTTGAAAATGGGGGCAAAGTCTATGTGCACTGCGCACATGGTGAGGGGAGAGGTCCAAGCATGGTGGCTGCGTACCTGATTAGTACGGGGTTAACGTTGGAAGATGCTCTAAAACAAATTCGCGCTGTTCGTAAATTTATTAGATTAACAAAAATTCAGCTTAATCGACTGGCTGAGTTTGAAAAACTACTTTATTAAGAATAACGGTCATTCAACATTAATGAGTAACAAGTATTAAATGAACAAACCATTCTTAGTTATCTGCTTATTTTCCAGCGCCCTCATTCTGAGTGGTTGTGCGGCACTGCCAAAATCGGATCAAGACACAACAACTATACCTGCCAGCACGGAGTCGGTTGCTGCAATGCCCACCTCTCCAACTTCAATTCCAATCAGTGAAACAAACGAAGCTGAAGAATCAAAAACCTTCACCGCGCGGTTTGAAATTTACACCAACGGTACTAAGAGAATTTTTACTGAAGCTAAGTATCATAATCAGTCACCAGAAGTTTACATCCAGAATCCTGATCCCAGCCGTATCAATGTAACCGAGAAACAGATTACTTGGAATGACTTTTTTACAACACTACCATTTTCTTTGAGCAAAGACTGCTTAGTAACCGGAACAAAACAAACGTTTTGCTCAGACAGTACGGGAACACTCCGTTTTTTTCTTAATGGTATCGAAACACCAATGGCCTTAGATCTCGAAATTCAAGAAAATGATTTTTTAAAAGTTGAGTACAATTGATAGTGTATCTGGTTTGAAAAAGAAGCAAAAGTTACTTTAATTCAGCTTAGTTTTTTTGTCACAAAGTGAGCTACTACAAACTTAAATATTTCTACAGTAAAGAAAACAAAGATCGACAAGCAAATTGCTAGTAACCAGCAGCTCAGTTGCAATGGAACTACACCAAAGAAACTACGTGTGGATTCAGTCAGGAATGGCACGGATTGGAGTACAAAGCCAGCGCCGACTGCCAAGATCAACCATTTATTTTCAAAGACATTGCTCTTCCAGAAAGGTGTGTTGAGTGTCCTCACTGAAAAGACATAGGTGAGAGAGTTTAGACCTAGGGTTAAGAAGCAGAGTGACCGAGCAAACAAGACATCATTGGTGTAGTGTAGAGCCACTACATAGACCAATAAAGCGATGCTACCGGCCACAATACTGACAGTACCAATTAAGGCCAGCATCCACGTATTTACTAGTTTTTCTTTGGGAGAGCGGGGTGCTTCATGCATAATCTCGGGTCGCTTTGGATCAATGGTCAGTGCAAGTCCAGGAAATCCATCAGAAACTAAATTGATCCAAATAATTTGCACTGCCGTAATCGGTAGCGGCAGCCCCAAAATAATTCCACCCAAAACAACCAGAATTTCAGCAAAAGCATCGCTGAGTAAGTACAAAATAACTTTACGAATATTATCGAAAATAGATCTTCCTTCTTCAATTGCAGCGATCACTGTCGAAAAATTTGAATCGAGCAGTAGTAAGTCCGCCGACTCTTTTGTCACGTCACTAGCTTCATTTACGGCAACACCAATGTCTGCTTTATGAATTGCTGGCGCATCATTTACCCCATCACCCAGCATCGCAACTACTTCACCATTTTTTTTGAGTGCTGTAACAATTGCATGTTTTTGATCGGGGGTTGTTCGTGCAAAAAGCCGCACAGTTCTGAGCTTTTTGGCCAGCTCACTTTCACTCATCCCTTCAAGTTCTGTGCCTACTATAATTTGGTCCTGTGAAACATGCATTCCAATTTCGGCTAGTACAAATTGAGTCGTTTTAGCATAATCACCCGTGATCACAATTAATGAAATTCCAGCGGTCTTAGTTTGCTCCAAAGCGTCTTTCACCGAAGGGCGGACGGGATCAAAAAATGCGAGAATGCCAATCCAGTTTAAGTTGTGTTTGGCGTCGTCGGTTTGTAGAGTTGTTGTCTCAGTTGAGACTTCTTTTTGTGCAAACCCAATCAGCCGTTTTCCCTGAGAGGTAAGCTCATCAATTTGTTGCGTAATGGCGGCCTTTTCATTTTTACTCAAAGTTGTCCACTGCAAAATTGTGTCAGGTGCACCATTTACAAAAACTTTATTAGTTTTGGAGTTCCATTTGTGCAAGCTGATAAAAAAACGTTCATGTGACGAAAAGGGAATACTATCAAGCCGTGGATACTTCTCGATCAATGTAATCGGAGCAGTAGTTTTCCCCCAGTCGTAGGCAGCGATGACAATTGGATCATCTAAATCATTGGCTAAAACTACTTGCTGAGATAATTCATTTTGGCTACCAATATGGTGAACCACCTGCATTTTACCTTCAGTTAAGGTACCGGTTTTATCAATGCAGATTGTTGTTACGCCTCCCAACGTTTCAGCTGAAGTTAGTTTTTTGACCAAGCCGCGCCGCTTAAGTAATTTTTGCATGCCAATTGCAAGGACCACAGTTAAAGAAACCACCAGGCCTTCAGGGATTGCTGAGACGGCTAGAGCGACAGAAGTAGTAAATAACTCACTGAGGTCATTACCTCTGAGTAAACCAATAACTATGACTATCAAAATTAAGCTCAACACTAGCAGTACTAATCTTTTACTGAGATGATTTAGCTGCCGTTTGAGTGGCGTATCATCATCAATTGTTTGAATGTCTTTGGCAATTCCACCAATTCTAGTTTTGGCGCCAGTTGTGGTGACGAGCATCTGAGCCTGCCCAGTGGCTACAGTCGTGCCCATAAAAATACTCTCGCCTTTTTGTTTTGCAATTGGCGCACTCTCACCAGTAATAATCGCTTCATCAAAAAATACTCTATTGGCAAAAACGAGCTCGCCGTCGGCAGGTACTTTTGTACCTTGGGCTAAAATAACGATATCTCCAGGCACAATATCGGAAACATTTATCCTGATTCGTTCGCTATCACGTATCACTTCCGCGGTCTGTGTTACAAGATTTTTAAGCGCAAGAAAAGCCTGATTAGCTTTTTTTTCTTGAATAAATCCGAGGATTGTATTTATTAATACCGATACAAAAATAATAATTGAATCAGATTGATGGTCTAAGAAAAAAGTAATACCGCCAGCAAGAATTAAGACATAAATTAAGGGACTTTTGAGTTGAGAGATAAAAACAGAGAAACTCGAGGGGGGTTTTTTCTCGGGCAAAACATTTGCACCATATTGGAGTAGTCTCTTGGCTGCTTCTTGTTGTGATAGTCCATGCGAATCTGGAATCATACGTACACTTTTTGAGTATCTTTTTATACTAAACTAAAACAGAGCAGGGAGGAAGTCCAATACCTTTTGAGTTACTGAATCCTTAGGGGAAAAAGAAGTAGCTTCTACGTACGTTTTCTTTTAATAGACCACCACAACAGTACGCGCATCACTACAACTATAACGATGAACACACTAATCAGCAGACTTGCTGAAGGTGGGCTTTGCATACCTTGGTTGTACCAAGTTGTCCAACGGGCTAGTTTGAGTAGTACCACATGTGCCAGCACCAAGATCATGGCTAGATATCCCGTTCGCAAGATATATCGCCACAGTTTTCCGCCCAAGACTGACATGGCAAACGTATTGGAAATTACTGCCATTACCCCAAAAATTATCGCGGCGAGCAAGCCGGCCAGAGCAGGAGCATAGGCATTTTGTTGCCAGGTTTCCAGGAGAAAAAGTCTTTGGAGTGCGGAAAATGACAACACGATGTGCAGGATCCCAAACGCAAAGCCCACCATACCCAAGTATTTTCTGTATATTATTTTGAAGTCTAAAAAGTTCCAAAAGTAGCAGATACTGCTCAGAAGCATCGATGCACCCATTAGAATAACCGAGGTATCAGCAACCGCTTTGTTGACAGGGCTAGGAATATCCTGGGCCACTGTGTACCAATACAGTAAACCAAATACGACCAACCCAAATATGAGCACTTTGCTGTAGCGTTGGAGCTCGGTAGTATCTCGCGGTCGTTGTGCTACTTGTGGGGCTACATTTGTATTAGACATGCTTATTCCTCTCAAAAAAATCTTGATACTAATCAGTATACCTTTTTTATCGTGATATGGTGTGATTTCCCTCACAGACAAAGAGTATAATACAAGCTATGGATACTGAACTTTCGCATACAATCGAGACGTTCTTCTCACAGTACAAACACCAGCGCTACAGCAAAGGTGAGATCTTGATTCGGTCTGATGATGATCCACAGGGAGTTTTTTTTCTTAAAAGTGGCTTAGTAAAGATGTATACAATCTCGCCAAAAGGCGACGAGCTAGTTCTCAATATTTTTAAACCAACCGCGTTTTTTCCTATATCTTGGGTTATAAACAAAACACCAAATAATTTTTACTTTGAAGCGATATCAGCTGTTGAAGTTTGGCGTGCTCCGGAGAATGAAGTTCGTGACTTTATTACGAGTAATTCTGATGTACAGTATGATTTACTCTGTCGAGTATATACCGGCATGGATGGTCTATTAACCCGAATGACGTACCTCATGTCAGGGTCTGCCTACACACGTTTGATTGCTGAACTGCTAATTTATGCAAAGCGTTTTTCAGCAGAGAAAAAAATGATTCTGCTTGAAGTTTCAGAGAAAGACTTAGCAGCCCAGTCGGGCATGACCAGAGAGACTGTTAGTAGAGAGATGAAGGTTTTAAAAGATAAAAATCTGATTGCAGTACAGAAAAACAAACTTTACATTACTGATCTCCAAAAAATGGAGCATGAATTACTCGATGAGTAGGTAGAATCATTACTTGGTAATGATTTCTTTGCACGGAATAATCCGATTGCGTTTATTCTCCTTGGTAGGTAAGCCCGTAGTCAGTAAGTACCCTTGCCAGGTACTGTTTCCCACAAATAACTCCAGATGCTGTAGATCAGTTAAACCTGGTTCGTCTTTGACGTCATAAAGTCTGTACGCGCCGCTGGCAAGAATATGATCGGTCTTGTGTGTACTATGCGAGGCAATTAGAATTTCACCGATATCCGCTGCATAGATCCAGGCATACTTTTGGACGTCATCAAGTGTTAAGATTTTGGTTTGACCTTTGGTTTCAATCAATGTGTAGTGACCTTTTTTAATGAGTTTAATCATATTATTCCTGTCGGTATTTCCATACTCTTTTAGAGTAGAGATTTATACGACAAAAATCATTGATCAATATCACAGGTATGTGATGTTTAAAATCACTGCACCGATAGTTCTTTTGCAGTAGTGTAGGTGTATAGATAGAAAAGAAAGGAAGTATATGTTTACAGTTGATATCAAAAAAATAACTGAAGAAAACACAAATTTTAGAAATGTTTTGCACACGGGTGAGCATAGCCAAATTGTAGTGATGAGCATTCCTGTAAACGGCGATATTGGTGAAGAAGTTCATCAGACTACAGATCAAATAATTGTAGTAGTTGAGGGTGAAGGTGAGCTATTCATAAATGGTGAAGTTACCCCATTTGAAGAAGATGCAATTATATTTATTCCTGCAGGGACATCGCACAACATTATAAACACTGGTGATGAAGATCTGAAAATTTTCACTATTTATTCACCACCACAACATAAACCTGGAGAAGTTCAGAAAACAAAGAACGAAACAGATGTAGCATAAAAGAGTATATGAAAACACTTATTGTGTATGATTCAGCACATGGAAACACTCAGAAGATTGCAGAAGCAATGGGTCGGGTAGCTGATGCTGAAGTCAAGCAAGTGCATAACACGCACGTTTTTGAATTACCCAACTACGATGTTGTGATTGTAGGTTCGCCTGTACATGGTGGGAGAGCAACATTCGCAATTGAGGAGTTTTTGAAAAAAATTCCTGATGAGTCATTGATCGATACGAAAGTAGCAGCATTTGACACAAGATTTGCCTATGAAGATCATGGGCTTGGACTGAAAGTGATAATGAAAATAATTCGCTTTGCAGCAGAACGCATTGCAAATCAGCTCCAAGAAAAAGGTGGAACGCTAGTTGCAGAGCCTGAAGGGTTTATTGTAGAAGACAAACAAGGTCCTTTGAAAAAAGGTGAGCTTGAGCGGGCAGCAAAGTGGGCAAAAAAAGTAGTAGGGTGTGAGTAATGAAGCTCTACTCCGTTGTAGCGTCAAGCCATTCTTGAACAACTTGGATAATAATTTTCTTTTTTGTTTCGACATCGGAAAGCTCTGCCAGTGTTAACATGGCGCGGTCGTCAGTTATCCATTTGAGAAGACCACTACTGTCGGTGAATGAAAAATCTTTGGTGTCTTTTACTTTTGAACCGCGGTGAAAAATAAGTTGAATACTAGTATAGGGAAATAGTTTAAAGGTAATTCGGTCTTCACCTTTGTATGAAAAATTTGGAGCGTTCCATTTAATATTTTCGGCAATCTCATTATTCGAATTTAAAATAAAAGCTCGGATTGTATTAATTTCATTCTTCAATGGATGTTCTAACTGCTCCATAAATTGATTGACTTCTTCGTTTTGATTTGACATGAGCTCCTTATTCCTACTGACATTGTACTATGCTTTTCAGTAATTCTGAAGCTCACTTGGTTATGCACAGATGATAATAGACACTGAGTAGAAATTATGAAGGTTCTGACTAAATTATTTTTAATTCTTACTCATAATTACGATGAGCATTTTAGGTTGATTAATTAATCTAAAATGTGGTATGATGAAACAATCTTATTGAGATCTCCGATAATTTTGAAGATAGATCATTTTTAATTTTTTCTCTACATTTCTCACAACTTTTAAGATTACATACACAACAGTATTGTGTTGCACCAGAACTATAAGTATTTATGACTTTATTTACAAAACAAAAAACACTTCGCGATCTCAAAAAGCTAAAAAAAACTAGCTATAGCACAATTCTCATTCTTGATGAAGCTGAAAGGCACTCAATAAAATGGCAAAAAATTGCTCATACTGATATGTTTACTTTGCAGTATAAGGATCAAGTTAAGTACTTTCATGCCCAAATTCCTTCTGAAACAACAGAGTTTGCATTTTACAGTTGTAAGAATAAACGTCTAACCAAAAATATTTTGGAAGAAGCTGGTATTTCAGTAAGCAAGGGCTATCATATTACGGATTCATATACCAATGATCATCATTCTAAATCATTTAATACCCTTGTAAAACCTGTCGTTATCAAACCGATTGATGATAAGCAGGGAGCTAATGTATATCTGGATATCTATACTCAAAAACAATATAAGCAGACACTTGAAGATATTTATAATTTCTATGGTACAAAAAAAATTGAGTTGCTCGTTGAGCAAATGTTTATTGGTGATGAGTATAGAATTTTAGCTACACAAGAAAAAATTTTGAGTGTTATTAAACGGTTACCTGCAAATGTTGTAGGAACTGGTACACACACAATCAAGGAATTAATCAAAATAAAGAATCAAAATCCCACGAGGATTGAAGTTGTCACCTATAAACCTATTACCATAGATTCTAACTTAGAAAGTTACTTGAAAAACCAAGATTTATCTTTGGAAAGCATCCCTGAAAAAAATTCAAGAATCTTTCTTCTACCACACACCTCATTAGATATGGGTTTGGGTGGCGATACTATTGATGTTACAGATACAGTTCACCCCAGTGTTACAGATACAGTATCAAAAATTATGAAAAGTATTCCCGGATTGTCACTAGCAGGAATTGATTATATGACTACTGATATCGAGAGTGAACAAACACCAGCTAACTACATAGCAATTGAAATTAACACCTCACCATGTTTAGACTGGAACCAGTATCCTTTAGAAGGTCCACAGCGTCCGATTGCATATGAATTTTTGAAAATCATGTTCCCAGAACTAGAGTAAAGCATAGACTTTATTTGTAATGAAATTTTTATTTCTCTATTCTTATAATTTTATTACACAAAACCTTTGAGAGTTGCTGCCTAGTTTGGTATAGTTGGCAGATCAACATCTAAAATTACATGAAAAAGAATCTACCTACCTCAAAACCCACATTTCTCAATCATGATTCACACTGGTCATCACAGACGGGTGATCCTTTTTATCGCCAAATAATTGATAGTCTAGAGGATTATGCGCTATTCACTATTGATGCTAGCGGCTTTATAACGAGTTGGAACTCGGGTGCTGAACGGTTATTTGGTTACTCAGAAAAAGATATCATTGGAAAAAGTGGAGATATTCTTTTTGTAGCAGAAGACCGCAAAAAAAATGAGCCGCGCAAAGAAATGAACGATGCAGTTGAAAAAGGTCGAGGTCAAGATCATAAATGGCATCTTAAAAAAGATGGAACTAAACTTTGGGTGAGTGGCTTATTGTTTCCACTCAAGGATGAATCAGGTATGTTAATTGGTTTTACTAAAATTGCTCGTGATCTTACTAAGCAAAAAAGATATGAAGAAGAGCGGCGCGCATTACTGGAGGAGGTGAAATCTGAAAAGAAAAAACTTATTGATGTATTTGAGCGAGCTCCCGCTTTTATGGCAATTTTACAGGGAAAAGATCACGTGTTTGAGATGGCTAACGCTGCCTACTATCAACTTGTTGGTCATAGAGAAATTGTAGGTAAATCACTGAGTGAAGCACTGCCAGAAGTTGTAGAACAGGGATTTATAAAAATTCTTGATACAGTGCTCAGAACGGGTAAGCCATTTATTGGTAATGAATTAGCAGTTTCTTTGCAAAGAGAAAAAAACTCCCCAGTTGAACAACGATTCGTAAACTTTGTTTATGAGCCTCTAAAAGATATAAGAGGAAAAAAAATTGGTATTGTTGCTCACGGTTATGACGTTACAGAGCAGGTTGTGGCAAGAGAAAAAATTGCTGAAAGCGAGCTTCGCTATCGAACAATTTTTAATACAATTGATGAGGGTTTTTGTATTATAGAAATGCTATTCGATAATACAAATAAACCAATTGATTATCGCTTCTTAGAAACAAATCCAATTTTTGAGAAACAAACTGGTTTAGAAAATCCAATTGGCAAAACTGCAAAGCAACTTGTTCCAAACCTAGAGCCACATTGGTTTGAAAGATATGGCAATGTAGTTCTGACCGGTGAATCAATCCGCTTTATGGAAGGATCAGAAGCAATGGGCCGGTGGTTTGATGTCTATGCATCTAGAGTGGGTGGCCCTGAAAGTCGAAAAATTGCCTTAGTCTTTAATGACATTACTAAACGTCGACATTTAGAACGCCAAAAAGATGAGTTTTTAGGAATTGCCAGCCATGAACTAAAAACACCAGTGACAAGCATAAAAGCATACGGACAGGTATTGGAAGCAATTTTCAGACGTAAAGGCGATCTCAAATCTGCAGACTTACTTCTTAAAATGGACGCGCAAGTAAATAGATTAAATAACTTAATTGGTGACTTGCTCGATGTTACTAAAATTCAAGCTGGCAGGTTGCAGTTTAATGAAGATTTTTTTGACTTTAATGACTTGGTTGCTGATACTGTTGAAGAACTACAGCGCACGACAGATAAACACACTATAGTTAAAAAACTAGAGAAAACAAAAATAGTCTACGGTGATCGTGAACGCATTGGCCAAGTCATAACAAATTTAATTACCAATGCTATTAAGTATTCGCCCCATGCAGATAAAATTAATGTTGCTGTTTCAGGAAATACTAATCAAGTAACTGTCTGTGTCGAGGATTTTGGTGTAGGTATTGCAAAAGATAAACAAGAAAAGGTTTTCGAACAATTTTATCGAGTTAGTGGTGAGAAACAACACACGTTTCCGGGGCTTGGTTTGGGTTTATATATATCATCTGAAATTATTAAACGAGAAGGCGGAAAAATTTGGGTGGAAAGTGCCAAAGGGAAAGGTTCAACTTTCTGTTTCTCATTACCAATTTTAAAGCGAAAAACAAAGCAACAGGATAACGTAATTAGAAATGAGGAAGTTACGCATGAATAAAAAAATAATGATAGCAGACGACGATTCCGCAATCGTGGATGCGATTCAAATGATACTAGAACTTGAAGGGTATACTGTTACTACTACCAATAATGGAGCAACAATACTTAAGATGAATGATCAATTTCCTGATTTACTACTACTTGATATTTGGATGTCCGGAGAAGATGGGAAAGAAATTTGT
>CAYUES010000002.1:48686-54974 GCA_964443885.1 uncultured Pseudomonadales bacterium | reverse complement strand
TAAGTGAGTTATACAAAGTATCTTTTGTAAGTCCAGTAACAATTCCTGTTTTCACTCCACTCACAGCTAATTTCATTGATTCTTCCAGCTTATGTGCCATGCCTCCAGTTACGTCAAATCCTTTTGTCGATGTAATTAATTGACGAATGCTCTCTAAATTTGATGAAGTAATTTTAGGCACAATATTACCCGTTCCATCCAAGACACCAGCAACTTCAGCCACATGAATCATCTTCTTTACTCGATATTTTTCTGAGTTCGCAAAGTGCAGTGCTAAGTGACCCAAGACTTTTTCGGTCGACCAAATCGTGCAGCCTTTGACTTCATCCACTATCACATCACCACCAGTAATTGGCAGCAACCCCTTTTCCAGATACTGTTCAAGTACCTCGCTACACCAATGACTCGCGACATCTTTTTTAGTAACCATTGAGTTACTAAAGTTAAAACTGACTGCAGGAACACCTGCTGATAAAAATTCCGTCACAACAATGCGATTTAATTGTGCAGCACTGTCTTGCGTAATTGCCATTCCAACTGGACTTTCGTCACTAATGAAACCATCCATCGTTTTATACCGCAGAGCTGGTGAGTGGGCGAAACTACCTTGGCCATGACCTACAATAAATATCTCACCTGTTTTCTTACGCGCTTCTACAATTTCTGCCACCAAACGTTGTAAAATATCTGCTCGTACCATCATCGGTACTTCTTTATTTGTGATTATCGAGCCGCCAAGTTTGATTAGAGTTATGTTTTGTTTCATACATTTTCCCTCAATAAAATTCCTTCAGACAAAAGTGTTTGGGCTACTACATACACATATGGACGCAGTATCTGTGCGCCTTCTTTTTGTAAGAAGTCTGGCAAACCTAGATGAGCAACAATAACGGTCGGACAGATTCCTTGTAGGTACTGCAGTTCACTTTCACTGAGCTGCACCTGATGGCCGACTGCATCGAATACAACAACTCCCGGCTTATCTATTTTTTGTTGTTCTACTCGTAGAACAGGTAAACCATTGCTGATTCTAGCAATCTCAATAGGCAACCCTCGTTCTTCCAAACCTTCACGCTGGATTGTTCGGCGTAGATCGTTTTCTTCACCAGGGTCTACTCCGCCACTAATTATTCCTAGTAATGCTGTGTGTAAACTGCTCCATCCCTGAGATGTAGGATTACTAGGAACGCGCTCAGATTTACCAACATCTTCTGCTGGCAGACCTAAAAATACCGATTCTTTGCCTGTCGGACTTACAAGCCAAGCATAGGCACCTAACCTTACTCCTTCTGTTTTACTGTGCATACGCTTCCCCCTGGTGCATAAACTGTGAAAGTTTCTCTACAATCTCTGACTTCTTCATAATAATCTCAAACCATGGTGCCCAATCTTTGGATTTTTGAGTCTCTGAATCTTGGGCGCCCACTCGAAGCTCTTCCATTAAGTCATCCCAAGCTGTCCACTCAAGTGCCACTACTTCTTCTGTATTTGGCGTCAGTTTGCCATCATACCAACCTGCAAATACTTGATCGAGTTCATTCTCACTAAATTCTTGATTACAACGAACTTGATACTGGAACTTATCGATTGGTAGTAGTTGGATCTTCGCTGTAACGATTCCCAACTCACCAGCTAGTCGTCTCTTGGCGCACTCTTGATACGCCTCACCTGGCCAAACGTTTCCGCAGGCAGTGTTTGCCCACTGGTCTGCTCCCACAATCTTTGTATGACTCCGCTTCTGGATTAGAAGCTCTACACAGTTCTTTGCAGTATTCTTTCGAAAAAGAAAAACCGAGACTGCTCGATGTAGCTTTCCTTCCCCACGATGTGCTTCTAGTTTATCCATCTCTCCCAGCACCTCATCATTTTGATTTATTAAAGTCACTCGATCTGTCATAAAAATATTTAATTTCTAGTTACTATTTTCTGTGCAGACACTATATGAAAAAACTTGTAACCAGTATTCAGCTAGCGCAGTATCCCGTGCGAACTGTTTTAGTTTTTCTTCATACATGCGATGCAGTAGGTATAGTTGTCCGTTACACTCCACATATCTGTATGGCCCAAAGTACCGACCTTCTTTTGTTCTAGACATTGCTGCGGAACTTGGCATCTATAAAATTAGTCGTAAATCAGTACAACAATCACGCAAACTGCTTACTCTTCACTAAAGATAATGGAAAAACGAATCAGCAAGTACAACAAAAGTACTTGCCAATAAATACAAAAAAGCAGGAGCCAGTTTGCAAAAAAAGGAATGATATCACAACCAAAAAAATCACTAGTCTGACATGAAAACGCGAAGCGCACCAACGGAACTATCAGGTAGAACCAAATTATTTTTGCACCAATAAACACAGCCACCGGCAAAAACGTCATCCAACTAAAAACTTTATCTTGAGCAAGCGACTGCATTGTTTGATAGGGATGCAAAAATAAACCACCAGTAATTTGGCTAATTGCGTAGATGAGTGAGACAAAGTACTTTGTTTTCATTTTTTAAATCCTTGAAAGCACCTCTATTCCCAGTGATGTTATTCCTGAAGCAACGAGTAAAACCTGCCAGGGATATCTGCCGAAAAATGAAGTAAATGAATCGAGTTGTGTTGGCAAAAAACGATTACTATTCAACCGGGCTTGTAGCTGAGCTTGTTCTTGTAGCTTCTCTAAAAATTGTTTTTTATTTTGATGAGTCATAACTAATCTTCTGCATCAAATAGTAGTCGGAACTCTTTTCTAGCTCTAAATAGCTCTGACTCTACTGATTTTATTGTCTTTCCAGATTCATCTGCCAGCGACTGAACTGATCTGTTATCAACATATTTTTTTAGTAATAACTCTTTGGAGTAGATGCCCATCTTCTTTAGGACAGAAAGTACTTTGACAGAAATATCATGTGCATCATCAACCGGCTCTGCTAGTAAAAACTGTGATAAAGGAAAGGTTTTTATACTTTTTTTGGCGTATTTTTTTCTGTAGTAATCAGCAACTTCGTGTTTGGCTATAGAAACCATCCAGGTCCATAAGGATGAAGAACCCAAAAAAAGCGGTAAATTACGCATGCAGTTTAGGAATGTCTGCTGGGCTAGTTCTTCGGAATCTTGTTTATTTTCAAGTTTATTCTTGATAAATCGCAGTAATTTTGGGTGATAAGTAGTAAACCAATACTGAACAGCTTCAGGCTCACCTAGCTTTAAAAGTTCTACTAATTGCGCTTCCGCTGCTCTTTGCATAACGTTTCGTGTACTTTCTCACAGCTACACCGTATAATACCATTATATGTTTTTGTTCATACAAAAAGTATACGCACAATGTTCATCTTCCGACTTCGGGCAGGAAGAATTGAACCTGGGGGATACACTCTGTTTGAGTAACGATACTCCCGTGAGTGCCATCTACACGAATCCAGCCTTTTTAGTTAATTTACTAGTGGTTAACTTATTCACAGTGGCTGGAATTATCATCTTCCTGCTTATTTTCTTAGCTGGCTTCAAGTTTATTTCCCAAGGCACCAAAGGTAAAGAAGAAGCCAAAGGCATTGTTACCGCTGCAATTGTTGGTTTATTGATCATGTTTTCTGCCTACTGGGTCCTACAAATTGTCAAAGCATTAACAG
Organism: uncultured Pseudomonadales bacterium; assembly: GCA_964443885.1. Taxonomy (GTDB): domain Bacteria; phylum Patescibacteriota; class Microgenomatia; order UBA1400; family PJMF01; genus OMIS01. The sequence goes on along the minus strand of CAYUES010000002.1, from coordinate 51,358 downwards.
GAGTAGATGTTTCTATTTAAAGCAAAATGTTAAAAATACTGACCAAAACGCTACTGACAACCATTCTTTTGTTACTCCCTATTTTGATTAGTGGGTTCGTTGTTACTCCGTCTGCAAAGGCCTTGTCACCTTCAGATGCGATTGGCACAATAAATATCCCACCTGGTTCAGATCGATGGCAGGCTAAAGCACAAGCTGAGGGCTACAATATTGGCTTAATTTACTTCGTTTCAAATATGATTACGTTATTTACTGTAGTAATGGGAGTTTGGGTTATCTTTAATATAATCTTGGCAGGCTTTGTTTTATTCCAGGCCAGCGGCGATGCAGGTGCTTTTGAAAAGGTGCGCAATCAAGTTACACAAAGTGTCATTGGTTTGATGCTGATTGTTATCGCATATACAGCAACTGGCGTTATTGGCTTAATCTTCTTTGGTGATGCTGGCATATTCTTAAATCCACAAATTTAAAATTATGAAAAAATATTTACTCAGTATTATCCTACTCACCACAATCTTCTTTTCACTTCCTCGTGAAGTTATGGCAGCATGTGATCCAAACTACAATTGTACAGGTGGCTGTGAAAGATTACTGCAGTGTGTCAACAATAAACGCTGCGTACTGGACAATGATGGCAACACTATTCAACCAACCGGAGGGGCTTGTGGTTCCGCACAGTTTGGCACCGTAACACCACCCAGAGCTATTACAATTTCTAACTGGGTGAGTACTGGCGGTTCTTCACAAGGTATTGGTTTAATTATTTTCTTGTCTCGACTGATTAACCTCTTTGTCATTATCTGTGGTATCTGGACGATGTTTAACTTTTTGTACTGTGGCTACTTACTGATCACTGCCCAATCAGACACCAAAGCTCAACAAGAAATACGAGAAAAATTAACTATGACCGTCATTGGTATAACTATTATTGCTGGAGCCTATATTCTAGCCGGCCTAATTGGACTGATCTTCTTTGGTGATGCTGGATATATCTTAAACCCCACTATTACCGGGGCAGTTGATCTATAAACAGTTACATAACTGTACATAATTGTTTGGTACAGAATGTAGTATAATTATTGATAGACGTATGAATATTCAATTACCATCACAGCTAGCACAAACAAACCTTGGTGGTTTTAGACCGCCGGTTGATAACTCTTTGACACAGGGTTCTGATACGCCAGCAGTTCTTAACAATCTTGAAAACTTCATTTCTCAAATCTTAGGAATTCTTACTGTTGTAGCTAGTCTATTCTTTATAGTTAATTTTATGCTAGCCGCCGTGAACTGGGTAACTGCCGGTGGTGATAGCAGCAAAATTCAAAAAGCTCGTGATGCAATGATTCAAAACACGATTGGTTTGATCATTGTGGTTGGTGCATACGGAATTATTGGCTTGATCGCTTTAATAGTTGGTATCAATATACTCGAGCCAGCTTCTATCCTACAAACATTAATTCCATAACTACTATGAAAACTCTCAAAAAATCAGCCGCTATCACTTGTATACTTACACTTTGTTTTTTGTTTACTCAAACAGATACTGTTTCTGCACAAATTACAAACCCCGCAATTGGTGCTGAACTTGGCGGAGATGCGACAACTGCTAGCAACGGCTATATCTTTGCCGTCTACTTTGTCCGTATTTGGAATAGTTTAGGTACCGTCGGAGCATTATTAGTTCTTGGATTCTTTATCATGGGTGCGTTTGATTGGCTGACATCTGCTGGAGAGAAAGGTAAACTTGAGTCTGCTCGCAACAAAATGATGAATGCGGTTATTGGACTAATCATTTTAGTCAGTCTCTACACGATTATCGGAGTTATTAGTGATCTCTTCTTTGGGACAAACTTTAATATCTTGAATCCAACATTTATTAGCAATCTATAACCCATACATTTATGAAAACTAATCTTCACATTGAAGCAGTTGCTGAATCTCAAGGACTACTAGGAGCCAACGGTACGAGTGCTGGAGCTCGATTTGCAGCTATTCTGGGTACGCTTTTGCAAGCGGTCATGGCGATTGCGCTTTTAATTTTGTTTTACTTTCTAATTTCAGGAGCGTTCGACTGGCTGACTTCAGGCGGTGATAAAAGCAAAATTGAGTCGGCTCGTAACAAAATCATGAATGGTATTATTGGAATTCTGATCCTTTCTTCCACACTGGCAATCTTCATGTTTGTGCAAACAATTTTAGGAATTAGTGTGCTGACTTTTAGTATGGTCGGTGGTGATACAACCCCACCAACTCAAAATATCCAATATGCCTGCTTATCTACAGGAAGTTCAATTTGCCCAAGTGGAAATAGTGGTGTTAATTATTCATTATGTAGCACTGGGTGTGGACCACCACAGGTTTGCTGCACGATGGTAAACTAAAACTGCTACTTGTAATGAAATAAAGTTTGTTGCTAAGCTGAATAGTATAGTATACTTGACTGAGGGAATATAATAGAAATTAAGAAATCTATAAGAAAAAGGAAGAATATGTTACATAAACTACAAAAATTCGCAATTGCTGGCACCGGAGCTGTATCTTCAGCATTCGCAGCTGCTTCTGTCTTAGCTGGTAATCAAGCTGCCCGTCAGCAAGGTAGTAATCCGTTAGGTGAAGACATTGCACCAGGTACTGGTTGGGCACTTGATTTCGGCGCCATGATTAACAGT
>CAYUES010000002.1:0-48586 GCA_964443885.1 uncultured Pseudomonadales bacterium | reverse complement strand
GGATTCGAAAACTTCAACAGTGCATTCAGTAGTATTCAACGGATTAGTAACTAATACCGTAATTTCACAAGAAATTGAAAACCCCCTGTTTAACAGGGGGTTTTTGGTGGCTACGCAGTATTGGCTAATATTTATCGATTCGGATCTGTTGTATAATAAAAATAATCAAGTAAATTGTATGTCATACAAAAAATCACTCTTCACCGCTCTCTTTGTTGTTTTTTGTTTGTTCGCACTCAACATACCAACTGTTTCAGCCAGTGGCTTAAAACTTGTTAAAAGTGGTGACGCCTACTACCTCAGTACTACTGAAGAAGATGGAACAACAACATATCGTGAAGTTGATCCAACTTCAACAATTTCTGCTCAAACGGCAACTACAAACGCAGCTACTGATTCCGGTGGTTTGTTTACTCCAGTTAGACCATCAACAGGCTATATAAAAGATATTGGATCATTAATAAACTTTATTTTACAAATCGTGATTGTACTAGCCTTGCTGCTCGTTTTCTTCAACCTGATTATGGCTGGCTTACAGTGGATTACATCTGGTGGCGATAAAGGCAAAATTGATGCGGCACGTCAAAGAATTATCTCGGCAATAGTTGGAATACTCGTTCTTTCTGCCGCGTATGCCACCGCTCAACTGGTCGCATACATTCTGGGATTTGAATCATTTAATGAAATTTTCTGGAGTATTAAACGAATTAATCCATAAAAAAGAGCTAATTCAGCTATACTATATCGTTATGAAACGCAGATCTCTTTCATCTACACTTACTTCTTTTATCCGTGGCTGTATATTTGCAGTGGCATTATTTTCAACACTGATTACTCCTGTCTATGCTCAGACCCAAGAATGGTCTGGCGTCTGTGTTGGACTCCCTGGCACTAATGCATCTGACGTAGCAACTCTGCAAGGCATACAGTGTTTACTCGCAAATATTTTCACTGTCATTATTACACTAATTGGCTTAGCAGGGTTTGTGATGTTGATCGTGGCTTCATTCCGCTACTTAGTATCTGGTGGTAATACAAAAGGTACCGAGACTGCCAAAAACACCTTTCTATTCATGATCATCGGAATAATTGTTACTTTAAGTGGTTTTATTGTGCTAAATCTGCTGGCAAACTTCACTGGCATTGATGACATTACAAAAATCGTTATTCCCGGTAGTAATCGAGGTTTGCCAGGTGACACCTATCCACAACAACCTTCTGGACCACAATAATCTCTTAATTTAAGCTTTTCTATCAGATTAAATTGCCATAAACTGCTGTCCGTCTTGTGAGAGCAATTAGGTATAATACAAGGTATGTGGAAACTGAAGTTCATCAGGTTGTTGTTTTTCTGCTTAATTTTTATAGTTGGTCTGAGTGTTATTCATCCCCGAGTGCTTGCTCAATCTGCCGCTGAAAGTTTGGCGCAAGAAATTGATGACTTCTTTGCGGCTGGTGCAGAAGGATACATCGTTTGGCAATACTCAGGAAACAAAGGAAACAGCCAAATTTTTGCGAGTGATCCGTATGCGTTCTTTCAAGGCACACCCGATGGTGAAGCTATTTGCAAAGTTTTAAAAGAAAAGTCAGCCGTTAGCGGCAAGTTTGTCGGTGTAAATATGTGGGATGTTGGTGGCGCTGCTCATGATGGCACTAAAATTGCTGCACACTTCAAGTGGTTACACGATTCATGTGGAGTAACAGTGGTTCGTATTTTTGCAAAAGCCGGTGGACCTCAAGGAGTTACCAAAGCACTCGATGCTGCAAATGGAACTGGAGTCCAACTACTGGTAGCGATTGGTGACTACAGTAATGGCAGTCCTGGTCTTCCTTCAAAGGTTGGTTCTGGTTGGTTTAAAGAAACACTTGATGCCATCAATGCTCGAAATAGCAGTAATGAGTTTTATGCTCATGCTGCGGGAGTCGCAAACGAAAAAGATCACCCTTCCTTCTGGGGTGTGGAAGTAGCTAATGAAATTCACTGTCGCGGTGATGCAACCATTATTGAAGACTATAAAAACTTGGGTGCAGCCATTGCTCGAATGTTTCCTGGTGAACGTGTAGGCTTTGGCCAAAAAGCCAGTGAAAACACGACGATGTGTGACAGTCCTGGGCCGCAACATGAAGGACAGTCTCACTTTGACTTTACTAACTCTGATTCCGGCATCAATATGAGCTCAGCTCACTACTATAATCCGGCCGAAAAAGCACTGTCACTTGAGGCAGCAGCCCAAGCTGGAGCGAGAGGTCAAATGTTCTACGTTGGTGAAGCCCCTGCTCGTCTCAATGCCGATGGCACTGATCCAACCACCAGCATCAACTATCAAACTATTCCCTATGATTTTGATAAATACTATATTCACCCCATTAAAGGCATCGAGCCAAAGAACAAGGATATTATTCGTGATGACTTAGTACGACAAGGCTATGAAGCACGCTGCGCGGCACCTGGTTTTGATATTGTGCTAAATCAAGCAGGCGCAGAAGCGATGCGTGACTACTTGCGCTGCGGTAGCCGTGGTTGTAACAGCCCAGGTGGCGAGGGTGGTGTTTTAGGAGGTATTGGGATTCCGGGTGCGGATGGCAGTATTGGTCCCAATCCGCTCTCTGAACGCGTTGTTTCTCTTTTGAGTGTGGATTATCGTGAAGCACTGATTCCAATTCTGCGAGATAATAATCGGCTACCACAACTCAAACGTTCACTTGAAGATTACTTTGGATATAAAGAGCCTGCCACGGACAACTACAACCTAGCAGAAATGCGCTCGGGTGCTGTTAATTCGCTGTTAACCAGCAATCAACGGTGTGTGCAGTCGGCAATTTCACTCCTGCAACGTCAGGAAATGTGCAACAAACTTGCCGATCCAAGTGCTTGTGCTTTATATGAAACAGAGGTTCCAAATACTTCGATGACCGTGAAAGCGTTACTTGACCAGTATAAAAGCTATTCAAGTGGCTCAATCGAGCATCAAGAAACCTGTACTCGCATTGTATCTAGCCCTGACTCTGAGTTCCGCCGTGGGATGTTGGGTTTACCACTCCAGGTTGAAAACTCATACCGCTTGGCATTTTTAGTGACCACGATTAGAACTCGAGTGCCATTGACTGACTCAATGCTCAATTTGTTCCAGCATCCGCACCGTGGAGAACTTGGTGAAGCACCAGATCCGCCACACGTGGTGATCGTTACTGCCTTTAAAATTCCAGACATTGTCACCAATAAAGGCACGATCGCTGGTGAGCCTGAGAGTGGTCACACGGACTTCAATGATCCAGCAATGGTAACTCGTGATGTCTTGATTCCTTCGCACATTAAACAAGAAATGGATGAGCGAGGTGATGAAGCACGACAACGCCTATTAACGGCTGGTCGATACGTGGCAACGGTTCCGCAAGATGACAACTCAATGGAAATTGAGTGTCAAATTGGCAATGTAGGCTCACAACCTGGCGTAGGTGCACAACAATGTAAAGATCCACTCACTTGGGCCTTGGTTGATTTAATTAATGCCCAAGCTATGGTTGAAGAAGAAAATGGCGCTTTAACCGAAGCTCAGAAAGATGAACTGAGTGGTGCGCAACGCGAGCAACTATTCACGCTCAACTGTGATGATGAAGACGCTTTTGAACAAGCTGACTACATCTATGATCCAGCGCAACTTGATCCACTCGATGATCCGGGTCGTGTTTTTAGAGCTGACTGGGGCGTCACACTTTTGGAAAACTTATTCACCGACCAAACACACATTGTGCCAGATTCTGGCGCTGACTCTGCCCTTAATCCGATGTATTCGGACACAAACAACAATAAACAAGGTGGTGAACACTGGGGTTTGAAGTCGGTCTTTCACGTCGTAGATGGAAATCGGGGTGCATTTGGTAACTCTGAGCCAGCACGTACCGTCAAGCATTTTATAGTGTATCCCGCTGGATATGACCTAAAGACCGTCGAGGCGGTAATGTCAGGAACGTTCTTTAGCAGTAATCAGATTGCTGACTTAAAAGAAAAATCTATGGCATATCAACAGTTTGAAATAAAAGATGACAAAGTTATTTTTACAGGCGGTGAGGCTAGTCACACTTTTGAAGATAAATATGACTGTAAAGAAGTTACCAAGATCGATGGTACTGGCACACCATATACTGATTTTGAGTGTGTAAATAAAACCTTTGGCTTTAGTTTTGGTACTGATCAGGAGCCTAGCCCCGCTGGTGTCTTGGGAGCAAAACTTGGCTACTGGATGTACACAATCCAATTGGCGCTGCAACGCGCTCAGAGTTTAACGCATAAGTATCTTGAAAACTGTGACAGCACCGAAGACTTCTTGCTTGATGCATGTGGTGGTGCTTCCGTTGCACAAGTGGGTGTGGGTGCCAATATCTCGGCTGACTTCACAGACATCTCTAGTTTCCAGATCCCCTACTGGAGTGGAAATAATGTGGTTTTTAATCCTCCATCTCAAGAACTTTGGAATGCAATCACGGCCGCTTCTCAGAGGCATGGCTGCGATCCTTGGATGGTCCTGGCCACTGCCCACTCAGAAAGTCAGTCATATACAAACCATACGACACCAAATGCGGTGGGCGCTCTTGGTGTATTCCAGTTCACGCCGGGCGCCTGGAATACTTGGACTCGAGGCAATGCTACAGGCGTAAACCAATGTATTACGCATCAACCTCCCACCTTTACGACTGTAGGCCTTGATTTTTCTACACCAACAAATATTGCGGCGGCGGCAGACTCGGCTTGCCGATTACTATTGTGGACTGGCGCTCAACGCTACTACGATAACGAAAGCCAATTCATTAGAGCATTTGCCCAACGTGGTGACAATCAATATGGACAAATCTGGAATGCGCACACTCCTCAAGCTGACTATGTCTGGAGACTATGGCGCAAATTACTCGAAACAGCAGGTAAAGATCCAGTAGCACCTCCAGTGGGCTACCCATATCCTGCTTGTACTGATTCTTAGAAAAATTAAATTCGCTTTGTTGGCGTAAAGTCTGCTGGTGGCAGCATCGAATCTTTTTTGGAACTTTCTAGTTTTGGTGTTTTAGCTTTGCCATTTTTTCGTTTTGTAGCTTCAGATTCTGGAACTTCATGGACGATTGACTCTTTGAAGGCTTCTTTTGGGTGTGGTTCTGCAGAGCTGCGTTTGAAACTTCGACGGGCACCAGCTCGCAACAACTGGGCTACTGCTTCAAAAGTTTCTGCTGAAGTCGTAGGTGAAGAGAGATTTTTTGTGCTAGATTCAATTCCATACAGTAAGTTGGTGGCGGTATCGCTTTCAATTGGCAAACTTAGGATTGGCAACAATTGAGCAATCACTTCGCTACTGGAACTCGCACTGCCACTATCAATCTTAACTGTGCCAAAAGATGTCGCGTACGAATTTACCGAAATACTTGGCGTGTCTTGATACAGTTGTTCATAACCAAAGTATAATTGCTCTAAACTTTCTAAATCTTTTACTCCAATTAGAAACACTAGATCCGCTGATGCGCCGGTGTAGGAAAACTCAACATTGCTGGCATCAAGCGGTGGAAAACCGGTTTTTGGCTTGATCGAGAGAAAAAATCTGTTTGTTTCTTCGCCAACATGATAACTAACTTTGTCAACTTGATCCGGCGAGTACGGAAAACTAATACTCAAGTTTTGATTTCCCAAGTCTTGTTGGGTGTTTTCAAGTCCGATAATAGTACTCCCCTCGTTTTGCAGAACTGCGGCTGTATCTGTGGTAACAAGGCCGACTGATTTTTGTGCACGCACGAGACTCAGGTATAAACTTGCCGCCACTGCCAAGTGATCAGCCGATGCAATACTCGGAAAAATAATAAAAATTGTTGTCGCAGAATCAACTAAGTGTTGTACCTGACTTGAAAGGTTATCATCAATCATATAAGTAATTCCGCATACGCGCAAACAATATAAGTATTACTATTTGTTATCACACTATACTAATCGTTGTCTATATTCAAAATATTTTTTTGCTCAAAATCAACTACTTACTTTACCCTTTATGTCAGAGTTTTGGTATACTATATACCATGTTCAAACGGGTTGTACTCCTAGTGCTTTCTTTTTTCATTCTGAGTACTTCTGTTGTAGCTGCACAAACGAGCCCAGCAGATCCGGCTGATGATACATTTACCACTACCGACTCCAATGGCTATAGCTACCGATTTTCTCAAACTGAGTTTGATCAATACCGAGAAGCAACTAAAAACTGTGATACTCCTTCTTTGGAATGTTTAGTTAAATACACTACACGTTTTGCTGCCATGGAATGGGCGATGGATATCGCCTATGGTGAACAAGGTACTCCTGGCGGTGGCGGGGGTGCAGTTCCAGATCCTAGTGGGAGTGGTGGCGCAACACCTGAAGGATCAGACAGTGGCAGATCAGGTGGCATCTTCGCGGGTGTGCTTAATTTGAGTGCTTTTATGTACGAACATCCCGCCGCTCACACCGGCACCTATGTGGCCGATGTCATCAACACAGCTGGATTTGTCCAGCCTGCCTATGCACAAGGATTGGGCTTTGCTTCACTTGATCCAATTCTTAATCTTTGGAAAGTCTTCCGCAATGTTGCCTACTTCTTCTTTATTATTATTTTCGTAGTAATTGGCTTTATGATCATGTTACGTAAACGCTTGGGTGGACAGGCAGCTGTTACTGCGCAACAAGCCATTCCGTCAGTAATAATTAGTTTGATTCTTGTTACCTTTTCCTATGCAATTGCTGGCTTCATGATCGACATGATGTATGTATTAATGTTCTTAATTATTGGATTGTTTGATGGCATTAGTTTCAACCTTATGTCTGGCGACACGCTTACTGGCGGCAACATCATTAACTTTAGTATCTTAAACTTAATTGGCTTCCTTTTTAAGGCTAATATGAGTACTGGCGCTGCTGGTATGAATATCAACTTGGTAACAGAAATTCTGGAAGCTGCAGCTGATTCTGCAAACATTGGAACCTACTTAACTGGCATTATTGGTGGTTTAACACTAACGATGGTACTGACGGTTGCTGTTTTGATTGGTGCAGTTAGACTTTTCTTCGAGTTATTGAAGTCATACGCGGCAATTATTTTGTACGTGGTAGCTAGTCCATTGATCCTTATGTTTGGTGCAATTCCTGGCAAAGACGTGTTTTGGCCTTGGCTCAAAGGTATTATCGGCAACCTACTCGCCTTCCCGACAGTATTATTGATGCTCATTATTTACATTGAGTTTACTGGTCAAGCTGGCAGCAGTGTCACAGTATCTGGTGGTGCTGAAGGTGGATTTATGCCACCCTTCTTGTTGGGCAATGGCAGTGCTGCGAACCTAATCGGCCCCCTCTTGGGCTTGGCAATTATCTTAGGATTACCAGACATCGTCAAAGAAGTTAAGAAAGCAGCTGGCGCTGGTGATGGTGGACTCGGCTCAATGCTCGCTGGATTTGCTTGGAAAGGCCTACAATCTGGATGGAGAGGTGACAAGGCTGTGCCAGGATCTGGACTTATTAATGGCCGCAACTTAACTACTGGAGCTGCTATGGCGACAGGTGGCGGTATTGGTGGTATGATGTACGGAGGATTTAATGCACTCACTGGTAGACCAGTTGGAGAAGGCATAAGAAGAGGCGCAATTGCGGGTGCCCTCGCTCCAGTAGTAGTACCTCGCGCTCCAGGATTTGCTATGAAAGTTGGAAAAACAGCGATCAATCAATCAGCACAAGCTGCTACAAGATACTTATTTGGTGATCAAATTGCCAAGTTTGAATTTAGAGAAGCTAATCGCCAAACTAATGAACTTGGAAAAGGTATGGAGGGCTATGCTGACGCTCAGAAAGCTGAGACCGGTGAAAATGTCAGTAATACCCCAGCTCCAGATGTTACTAAACGAACTGGCTACGGCTAGACTAGGAATTTATCATTAAAGTTATTTAGAACTAACTCCTTTAAAACTGAATGCAACCCCATTCAGTTTTTTTGTACAACAAATCAGGGGTATTCCATGTATACCACGATAGATAAATGGGAATATTTAAACTTGGAACTGAGCAAACTTGGAAAACTCTTTGAGTATTTCTTCACCTAGTTCGCGGCGGAAGACTTTGGCACCAAACAGTTTCTCAATGATTTTGTAGATAACATGTTGTGTGTGCTCACTAATAACATTACGCCCTCGTTCACTCTGTAAGTACGATTCAACTGAATGTAAGCTCTTAGAGCCACCTTCATAGAATTGAGCGGGCATTACCAACATCAGTGCCTTTAACAGCACAATGTAACTAGCAAATCTATCCATGAAATCTAAAAAGACAGTTGTCTCCTCATGATTACCCTTTGAGTCTTTATGGTGCAGAATAATTTTTTCACCACCTTTTTCTTCAATTTCTTTACCAACAACTGGGAAGAAAATACCAGCATACTTCGCATCTTTACGCAGCTCAGTCAGCAGGGTGCTACTATCCCAAGCCTTAATATCAGTCATTAATACTTTATCAACAACAGTCAGTGCATTTTTACCAAAACCACTAAATGTCGCAAAGTATTGACCAACTCTCTCTAGATCCATTACTGGATATAATCGATTGCCATAAATATCTTTTACATCATCTAATGTTAAAATTCGACCATCATTTTGCTCCCCAAATCGCATTGACTTCATACGACCTTGAACTGGAACTTCACCTGCGGATATAATACGCAGTGGTGGAGAAAAAACCGTTTGATGTTTTTTCTTTGGCCGGGTAGAAGTATCAGCCAAACTAATAAAGGAGTGCAGCAGATATTCATAATCGTCATAAGCATCATTAGAACGTAAAACTTTTTCCACTTCAGTAGCAATATTTTTTCCAAATAATTGCCATGGTGAAAAATTCTTATAACCAAAGATAAACACAGTAGAAAGTGGATTGTACCTTGCTACACCTTGGTCACGTTCTTTAACAGCATACTGCGGCCATAAGTGAGCATACGTATTCGTACAGGAGAGACCTTCTACCGTAGAAGAGGCTAAAGCAAAATGATTCCAAGTAGATAATAAGTATGCGCGGAAAGTTCTTCTAACAAAGTTTCTATCAAATCGAGGTTTTGACAGTCCAAGCTTTGCCGCTCTTTGAGTTTCGAGGTTAAGAATATAATCGATTACTGCGTTGTGATTTTTATGTATGATTGAAGTTGCATCCTTGCCTCCCTCTACCACAGACTTAGGCACAACATACCGCTCGTGAGCTACTACACCTGTATCGGGATCAACTATATCCATAATCAGTACGTTTCGTGCTATCTCTATAGTCATGCCGTTCTTAGTAACTGTCTCAAAGGCAGAGCTACTTGGTTCAAAGTTCTTACCACCAGGAGTAGCTGTTTTATCACTAATCGGTAAAAATCCTCCATCAAAATCAGACTTTGTCATTTCAAAATATTGATCTAGTACGTCATAAATCCACGCGCCCGCAGTTTCAGGATAATCTACAGCCACAACTTCAGAGTTACCAGGTACGGTGCTTTGTGTAACATCTCCATCTTCCAATACTGTCGTTCCAATAGCTCGCGCGACATCTTTCCTAACATATCTTCTTCTCTGATGTAAAAGAGCATTACAGCCTGGCAACCCCTTAAGTTCCGTACCGCCATTAATTAAATCTCGAACAGTTCCACCAGTCATACCATGATCTGAGGTATTATAATGTGGTGTAATTTTTCTTGAGCCTTGCTCATTGCCATATAAAAATTCCGCCTTGCCACCATCACCCCAGATGAAAGAAACTGATAACCAAGCACCATTTTGTTCTTTCAAAACTTTCAAATGTTGCTCATGCTCTTTGACTATTGCTTCTGGACTACCATATTGTTTCATACTGGCAATTAAACCCTCCATAACAACAAAAATTCTATTTTTAATAACCTTTTCCGCATCAGCAGAAACAGCGGAGGCACCTTTTTCTATGCTTTCAATGGATTCATGAGCAGCAAAAAATGCTTTACTACGTTGATAAAATTCACCAGTGTCTATATTGCGTCTGATCTCGTTTAGCTCAGCTTCTAAGCCTGGTAATAATAAGCCCTCAAGTTCCCTTAAGGAATCTCTGACGGGTTTAAATGAAATTGTAACTTGATCTGTTTCCGTATCAATGCTAAAAGCAGCTTCTTTAGCAATTGCCAATTTTGTATTAACGTCATCGATTTTGTTCCTGAATTCCAATTCACGATCTGTTCTGGAAGTTAATTCCCCTTTACGCGCATTCCTGCGAGCAATTTCTTTCTCTATACGTTGCTGAAGTACCGTAAATGTTTTTCTTTGATTTTGACTTAAAAAGTCAAAATCTTCATCTTCAAACTGATCTGCTAATTGAGTTCTCTCTGCTAAAGAGAGCTGAGGAGGTAGTGCACGATCTGCTGCAGTAATTTCTGTGCTAAGATTTTGCAACGCAGTTATATCTGCATCTAAAGTTGAGTCATCTAAAGTTGCTTCTTCAAGAGCAGTGACATTAGATGCAAATTGAACATTTTCTGATGAAGCGATCCACTCATCGTGCGCATTTTTATCAATATTTTCAGCATGTTTCTTCATTCTATTAACAGTATTTTTAGCCTTAGCAAATAGGGTATCTTGCAGTTTTTGGATTTGAGCATTGAGTAAGATATCAGCACTTCGCTCAGGTAATATTTTGATGCAGAACTGTAGCTGACGTTGTAGTTCGGCAAGTGGTATTTCCGCAGGAAGCTGTTCATCAGGATTTGCAGCTGTTGGAGTTCTATCTCTACGAGGATCAAAATTAGCTAAATTACTAGATCTGGCTGATTCGTCAAGAAGTCTTGTATATTCTGTTATTTGATTTTGAAGTTGTACGAATGGTTCTAACTGCGTTATTTCTTGATTTCCTTGAACTTCTGGCTGCCTTCTTGTAGGCACTTCTGCTGTTAAAGGCTGTGCTAAAGCATTCCGGATTTGGCGTACTATATTTAGTATTTCTCGTCGTTGCTCAGGAGACCAATTGCCAAGGGACTCACGCATTCTCACAATGTATGCATCTAAATCTAGGTTTACAGCAGCATCACCACGCAGCGTTCTTTCATCATCTAGATTAGCTAAGAAAGTTGCTAACTCTTGTAGGGCAGCATCGAATTCCATACCTCTTGGAGCTTCTACCTCAGGCTCCGCTTGTTCTAGCCCTGGAGCAGCCATTCCTAAAGAAATAAGGATACTATTTACAGTATTTCTGCTGTTGTTTGGCACTGCCAATATCAAATTTAGCAAACCTTGTTGATTATTAGTATCACGATAGTAAATTATCAAATCTTGGATATCCTGTTGATTTCCTTGTTCCAATGCAGTAATTACTGTTCGAATTTGTGCTTCTTCTTTAAGTTTCGCTGCCTTGATTTTTAGGATAATACTTTCGCGATTTACTAAATAGTTACCTGGAATTGCTATTCTTTCGCCTGGGTTAGTAACTCCATAATTAACTCTAACCCAATTAAACAGATCCATTGCTCTATCTAAGGCTTCTTGAGCCGCGCCATGATTACCAACCTCCAGAGCCTGTGCAGCTGCATCTAGACCAGAACCTATTTCTTGAATATACGAAGCAACTTGAGTAGCATCAAAAGGACGAGCTTGATTCACACGCCGATCTTGATTATTAGGATTTGGATTGTTTTCTGGACCTGCCATACAGCGGAATTATACTACTTTTCCTCTTAAAAAAGAATCTCTCAACACAATCTATTACTTTATATAATAACTGTATACTTTTTTACTAAAGTATGAAAGATTAGTAAGTATGAATGAACAACAGACCTTAATGCAAGATGAACCACAACCCAATCAACAAGAAGTTACTACTGTATCTGCTCCAGAGCAATCTTCCCAGGAAGTTGCTACTGATACTAGATCTCCTGAAGAAAGATTTCAAGCATTCTTACAAGAGTATGGAACTTTGACTGGTTTTACTCTTGAATACGTATTAGACAAAAAACATGATGATTTAGCTGCAGCTCAACCTGATGGCAATCCCTTTATGGCAATGGATCCTGCAGAAGCGGCAGCTTTATTGATTGCCGTTGATGCAAATGATCAAACGCCACCGCCTGCTGAGAATCAGATTACAACTGCTCAGTCTACCTCCGACGAACTCCGAGCTCGGGTTATTGCTGATCAAGTTGCCGGAGAACTATATAATACTGAACGAGTGCAACATTTAGATACTGAACAGCTTATACAAGAAGCTGTTGCTATTGAGAGAATGATTCTGCTGGGTGAAGCAGTTTCTCCAACTTATTTGCACTTGGTACTTGAAACTATTGAACAACGAGGTCAAGAAGTTGAGGTATTTCTTGAAAATCACCCTGAAGAAAAATCTGCTATAGAGAGTTTAAAATCTTGGACAGAGCGTGAGCAAAAACTAGCCGATATTGCTGTTGCTACTGAGGCTGCGCTTGAAAGTTCTGAGGTTGAGCAAGCAGTACCTGAAAATGCGACTATTGATGATCTCAAACGAACTGATGAGGGTTTGGTTGTTACAATGTCTGAGCCTGGAACTGCGGATAAAAAACAAATTGTCGTTAAAGAAAAAGATATTTGGAGCTTGGTTTTTATAACTGTCATGTCTGATGCACTACTAGGCACTCAGAATATAAACTACCTTGTAGAAGGTTTTGCTAAGAAAAACATTTCAGGGCCACTTTTATTACGAATGGGGGTGAATCTTCGAGAGTTGGGTGATATATTTGCAGCAAACGAATATGATGCAATGGATGGCATGTTGAAGGCTATGGACTCAAGAACTTGCAATAAGTACTTCGAAGACGCTACTGATAAAGGCTATTTATTTACAATTCTCAAACAGTGTCGCCCGGAGCATTTAGAAAAGATCTTTGCTCCAAAAGGAACCGAATCTTTCGGATCAACCACATTTTTAGATGCCGATCATATTACATTAGAAAAGGAACTCGTTAGCAAAATGTATACTAGCTTAACTGAGAGTCAGCGAAACGAGTTGAAAATACCACAGCAAGTCACGCCATAGTTTTTAAGAAATTATTGAGATGAAAAGCTATCCTGAGTTATATACTACCGTAGTCCTCCACGGAGACAAGACCGGCAGAACTATTAACTTCCCCACACTAAATCTCGACCCCCTGGTCATCAATCCTCAAACAAAGCCCGGCGTCTATGCTGCGGAGGTTTTTATTAAAAAAGAACGATTTTTGGGAGCCCTCTACTTTGGCCCAAGACTTGTTAAAAATGAAACACATAATGTCTTAGAAATCTTTGTCTTAGACTTCGATACAGAAATTTATGGGGAGCAAATACAATTCTCCCTCGTCAAATTCATCAGACCTGTGTTAGACTTCTCGTCACTAGAAGAACTGCAACTCCAGCTACAAAAGGATATTGCAGCCGTCAGAGCAACAGAATAGCGAAAGAAGTAATGTCCAAAAAAAGTGCTACTAAAATAATAAAACAAAGTATTTCTACTACCCCTAACTTCTTGAACGCACTGAAGAAAGTCCAAACTCAAGACACACCCAAGACATCTCTCAAAGGGCCGGCATTAGTTGGTAGTGCGGCCATTCTTTGGGCACTTGATGGCATTTTGCGCCGCTCTCTTTTCACGCTATCACCAATCATTATCGTTTTCTACGAGCACTTAATTGGTAGCATCATGCTACTGCCTGTCTTATGGAAAAGATTCGGTACAGAAAAATTTACAAAAAGGAGTTTGATTATCGCCTCTTTAATTGCATTATTTAGTGGACTACTTGGAACACTATGGTTTACGACTGCACTTACTAAGGTCAACTTTATTTCATTTAGTGTCGTGTACTTACTCCAAAAACTGCAACCAATTTTTGCAACCACGGCTGCAGTCGCACTTTTGAAAGAAAAAGTCACTAGTACCTACATTAAGTGGGCTGGACTTGCCATAGTAGCTGCTTTTTTTGTCACCTTTAAAAATGGTTTTGTCAGTTTTGCAACTGGTGATGGCACTGTTATTGCTGCACTCTATGCCTTAGGCGCTGCTGTTGCTTGGGGAAGTTCAACTGCGCTCTCAAAACTCCTCTTGAAAGAGCACTCCACTGAAATGGCAACTGGGTTGCGTTTTTTCCTGACTACAATTTTTTCTTTTATTGCAATCTTCATGTTTACTGAGTTCGATACTATCTTCGCAATTACCGCTTCCCAACTTGCTCGCTTCGCAATAATTGCCCTTTCTACGGGTATGGTTGCTGTCTATATTTACTACAAAGGACTACAAATAACACAAGCAAAAGTAGCAACCATCGTCGAGCTGGTCTTTCCGATGTTAGCCGTGGCGATCGATGCCTTTGTGTATAAATCATTTTTAGCTCCAACTCAAATTTTGGCGGCACTGCTCTTGCTTTTTGCAATTTATAAAGCATCTCAATTAAATACTTCACGACAGCTCGAATAGAACACCCATAATTTACCCGGTTGCACCAGTACTTCCCTGCCCCACAAAAGCAGAGAACCAGGTATAATTAATTCCATGGCAGACGAGACGAAACCAGCAGAAAACCAGCAAACGGTGGTTTATCAGAGTGGTCTAACAACCAATCAAGACCTACACCCCGTTAAACTTTCGAACATCAAACAGCTTGGTTTTTACGGACCCAGTGAACTCGAGTATCTCGAGTCTGTCTTTTATGCATTGATTGATGCCAGAGAAAAAACCGAAGCAAACCGAATTCTCAAACTCCATCGTAATCAAAAAGTAATTTTACGGTTTCAAGAACGTACTGCGGCACTAAGTATTACCGATCAAACACTTGAAACGTATGACGGCCAGCCCAGTGACGAAGCAGTAAAAGGCAAGCAAAGTACGTATTTGTTTTTTGTAGACTTTGTTGCCATTTTAATTGGAATTGCAACTAAGTTGCAAGAGTACTACCCCACGGCCTATTTAACTGAGTATCACTCAGAATATGATCCCGCACTTAAGTTACGCGAGTGGGGAAGTACCGGTGATGAAGCGCTCATTTCACAAGATAAACTTCAATATGAAGTCATCGAAATTGAAAAACTAATTGAAAACATTCAATTAGCTTTTGCTGCTTGGGAGACTAGTGGAAATAAAGCAGTAATTGCAGAAAATAACCCGAGTACAATTCCTTCTGATACTTCCACAGCCAAGGTTGCACCTATAGCGGGAGACTCTTCGTCAGACTCACAGGATGAAGAGTCCGAACCAGAAGTAGCTGATGAAGATGATGATTGGGTAGATTTACGTGACTCTAAGACTCGCCTAGAACTTCAAAAACAAAAGGAGTTCGTTTTTTACTTTGCAAAAGTAAATTTAGTCGATTTATTATTTAATCAATCGAAACTACAACTAAGTGCATTTCCTCCGGAGTTGCAAGCAATACACGAAGAATTACTTTCAATAATTCGTAGTGAACTTGATGTACTAGTTTCTGAACTTTCTGAACGAGAACTAATACAATTAGTATCTGGCTTTACATCTGGAGCTGGCTCGCTTGTAGGGCGTGAAAAACTGTATTACAAACTACTCAATCGTCTTTTTGCGCATGCTGAAAATGGATTTTTGCTGCGATATCAAGAATTATTTGAAGGGAACATCGATTTTTTAATACAGTCTCAACTAACTGAAGATGCAGAAAGAACCATCGCGGTTGTCAACAACTATATTCTTACTGTTACAAAAAACCCAGAACTCTCCCCTGCTCATGCAAAATTAAGTACATGGGCAAAACAACTTAGTCAGAAATTCGGTCCATTGCAGCAAGACGCTGATCAGCAAGTAAAGAGCGAACAACCACAGCAACAACCCAGTTCTGAAGTTCAGACTGATCAAGTAGCTGGTGAACCTGCCGAGCTCACTGCTGCTGAATTTGTAACTCCACCGATCATGCCAACCGCTGCAGATATGCAGCGAGTGATGGGTGCATACACAGCTGCTGGTGCGGCGGGGCAAGCACTCTCAACCAACGAGCAAGCAGTCCTCCCCAAGCAAGTTGGGCATGTTATTTGGGGTACGATGGCGCAGCTTTTCCCTGAAGAGTCACTGCGCAACAACACAATTCCGCCACAGTTATTTGAGCAAGTTAACACCGCAACCATTGAGTACTTGAGTAATTTATCACCACAGGAACTACACAAACTTTCTAAGTCACCGAGCAGTTTGATTCGTCATATTAAAAATCTCTCACTGCGAATGCAGGCAACTCCTGGGTATCAAGCCTACAGAGTAGCCAATACAATACCGATCATTAATCGTGTCGAGCGAATTGAGGTTGAAACAGCTTGGGCTTTGGAAAATGCCAACTATGAATTTTTCACCTCACACAACATTGATGCAAGTCTAGTAACGACTGATTCCGTATTGGAAAAAGAATACTTAGAAGCTGAGCAGCTATTGGAAGCAAAGATCTATGCTTATTTTCTACAACTTTCCAATCAAGAACTTTTGGAACTCTACACTGACCCCGCAAAACGTGCTCAGGTTTTTGAGCAAATTACTAAATCGTTGAATGCTGATCCCGCATTTAAACGCGAACTCAGCCAGTTCTACGGTGAAGTACTGATCTACTATCAGAAAAAAGGTTTGACTTCAGAACAACAAGGTTTGGAAACTACACTTAAAAACACGTCTCACTATAAAATTTCATACGATGAAGGCCAAATTAGGTTCATCTTGGAAGACATCAAACACGTTGATGCACAGAGTTTGTTTATAGATCAGCTGCGTACTGAACTCAAAGATGATTCTCCGGTTGTACTCAAGAAAACTAGCGATATTCTTGACTCACTACTTCTCACGTTTGGTCCAGAAGGCACCACCAACATGGTGGAAAAGCTTGATACGCGCTTACTGGGCTTGATGTTTGACTTACCCACTAATGAAGTTAACTCTCAAAATCATCAAACAGTCAGAGAAATTTTAATCAACTATGCTCGAGTGCGGGCAAGTAATCTCGCACCTGCTGACGGAGCAATCACGACTGGTTTCTTACCCGCGCCAAAAGAAATTCCCACCGATATAGCTAGCTTAGCAAAACACGTCTCGCCAGTTGGAGACATGGCAAAGACTATTTCCGAAGAGGGCACTGAGCAAACTGCATCTGCACTTAATGGAAGAAAATTAAGAGCAAAGATTGATACACTGAAGCTAGTTGCTAATAGCGGGTGGGCTCCGCTAACCGTCGAACAACGAGCGGCCTTTTATATCTACGCTGACATTCCATTTGATGTAAGTTTGCGCAATCGATTACAAAGCAAAAATACCGACCCATTAATCGACAAAAATTTACTACCAGTTCAGGTTCAGTTTTTAGGGTTTACTGGAGATATCGACGAGCTCACTATCGCCGCTGACCGTGGCAACTACAAAATCCTCGACTTTGGTAAACAAAGAGAGTTGACAGCATCTCAACCGACGCCGACTAGTAAGTTCTATGAGCAAGCTGTCGCCGCAAAACGCTTGGAAAATAGAATTGCCTTAGCCAACTTTTTAGCATTTACCCAAGCAGAAAAAACACAAATTGCCGCACAAATGGCAGTCGAAGTTGCAGAGCTTGAGAACATACTTATTCAAGCAGCTGCTGCTGCAGATGAGGCAATGGTTTTGGATGCTCCAGCAACCGAAGCCTTAAACAACTCAGTGATACAAGCTGGATTAGCTGAACCCGCCTTTCAAACAGAGCAATTTGTTGAAGAAGATCCGAATGTATCTGGGTCTAGTAGAGCAAATACTGCTATTCCTTCTTCAAATCGAGTTGATGCATTAAAGCAAATGGCTTCTGGGGCAGTTAAAAACAAAATCTTGAGTTCTATTACAAGCACAGGGGCTGCAAGCGCCGCCGCTAGCCTGGGCGTAGCTGCTGCTTCAGGACCTGTTGGCTGGACCGTAAAAGCCCTCGAGGTTTTAAAGTTTGCAGCACAAAATCGCCAGTTGCGGCAAATCCTTATCATTGGTGGCAGTACTGCCGCCAGTATGGCAGCATCAGTCTTCCTCTACGCATTCGGTAATGCCGCAGGACTCATTACCATGGCGGCTTCGTTTATGCTAGGTGGTCCACTAGGACTCCTGATGGGAATGCCGCTCGCCCTCGGAGCGAGTGCGGTGATGCCATGGGCAAACTGGTTGCCAACCAGAGTTCCTCCCAATCCTTTTGGTTTTACTGGCTCTGAAAATCCTGCTAGTGGCTACTCAAGCATGAGTGATATGCGTGCAGCCAACGCACAAGCTACCTCGCCGACTAACTCAGCAGCTGCCCAGCAAGCCGCGGAGGGTCAAGCGGAAGCTGCTGCCACGGACGCTGCTACTTCACCACCACCACAAACTGCCCCAACGGCGGCGCAGAGTACTACCACGGGTGGCACTCCCTCAAACAATGCTTCAAGCGGCGGCAGTAGCGTCTTCTCTTCTCCAGCCTCTACAACCGCCACTGCGTCCACAGGGTTTGGCTTGCTTTCTACAGCTGCAATTGGCTTGGTAGCACCACTCTTCGCACTTGCGCCAATTTTCATCTTAACCATTCTTACGATTGTCGTTATTGCTGGATCATTCTTAGTTCCCCTTCCGACCAAGCCCGCCACCGGACAAAGCTATACTGCTGCGGGGCAACAAGCAACTTCCAAGTATGTGACTGTTACTAAAACAGCTGATAAAGGTGCGGTACCCAATGAAATTCGTAACAACACCGCAACAGATATTACCTATACGATTGTGATTACCCCCAAGCCTGGCTACTCTCTCAAGATTACTGAAGCCACTGATCAGTTTTCTAGTTTTGGTGATGCGACAACCCAACTACAATCTACGTTTGATATTACGCAAATTCCTCTTGATCCACTCCAAGCTGCCAGTGCACCAATGGTGTATACCGTTTCAATCGGTAACGGCTTCCAAAATGCGTTTATTACGAATACCTTCACGGTTACCTTTGATGTGATGGATGCGTCGGGAAATGTTTTAGAAAGTAATCAAACCTTCAATGCCTCGGCCAGTGTGATGGTGGGTGAACCAAAAATTGGTTGCTGGCCTACAACTGGTGTTGTTACCACTCGGCCGTTTCATGTTGGCATTCCAACTCATGCTAAAACCGATGCTTGGGATATTGGCGCCCCAATTGGAACACCGATTTATGCACCATTTCCTGGATCGCGGTTGGGACACCACCGGGTATGGAAACTTGATGGCTTTGGAGTTTCAAATACCCGGAGATGCGACTAAGCATACCGTTTTCTTTGCTCATTTAAGTGGCGTAGCACCGAAGTTTAAAGGTAAAAGTGGCGTGGGCGCGGCCGCTGGAGAGGTAATTGGCTATGTAGGAAGTACTGGCAATAGTACTGGTCCCCACTTACACTATGAATTAATAAATCAACGAAATGCTCCTGATGATCCTGGTTTGGGTATTCGCAATATCGTTCCAAATGGCTTTACAGCAAATGTAGGCACACCAACCAGAAGTTGTGGAAGACCGTAAGAGGATTTATTATGCAAGAAGCAGAACAAACAAAACAAGCTACCGTTCAATGGTTTCGAGTAACCTTGATTATTGCGGCAGTTTTATTAGGAGCAGGCTATTTGTTTAGATTACTAACACCCACTCAAGTTGCACTCCAACCCACCTTGGAAACAAACTATAAAGGGACCCTTTCAAGTTTTGAGGCAATAACGTTTATTGGGAATGCGCCTTCGATACCCAATGAGTTGGCAGTAGCCACGGCTGAAAACTTTGCGCCGTTTGATTTTGAAGATCGCAGTACCAAGCAAAAAATTATTGAACGCTACAACCTCCAACTCCATCCTGAAGTTCCTACTTTGTGGATGAGTCCATCCTACGCACTTCAGGTAATTGAAGCTACCGGCAGCTATGAGCTCTCCACACTCGTACCACTGCCCACTGGTAAGTTGGTAGACAGTCTCCGCGCGCAACAAGTCGCCACCGAGTTTCTCAATTCAGTTTTTCCAGAAAATAATTTACAAATTCTCACCAATAAAATTGTATACCGTGAAGCAGATGTGCATGGTGATATCGTCGAGGCTTCAGATGCGGGACTTATGGAAATCCCGTTTGGGTATTCTTTAGAAGGCTATCCAGTTCTCTTAGAACGGTCTGTTCTCTACCCAGTAACTATTACGATTAATGCTGATAACCAACTACAAAAAGCAGTCTTTCAGCCATTTTTTCTAACGCCAACGGTTTCTGGCAGGATTAAAACATTGACGATTCCTCAAGCCATAGCTAACATTAATGACGATCGGGCAACGATTATTAGTTCACACTATCAAGGTTTTGAATCAGAAGCTCTGGATACTATCCAGTCAGGATCTTTGCATACCGTTACTATTGAGTATCGGGTTAGCCCGGATACAAAACTAATTGTTCCCTACTATCGATTTGCCGGACAACTAAAAAATACTGCGGACCAGGAATTTTTTGCAGAAATAATCACTCCAGCTGTCCAGACACAAGAACCGCAACCATGATAAACTATTACTTAGAAATAGCCTGATTCTTCGGCCTTGCCCACCATGAAAGAACATCCAATACCCCAAGACATTACTAACTACCGCTTTCATATTGTGGGTAGTATGACGTTGAAGCAGTTTGGCGAAGCGGCCGTTGGCGTAATAATTGCTTTAGCTATTTATCAAACCAACTTGATTGGTCTATTGAAGTGGCCGCTGATGATTGTGTTTGCTGGTGGTGGCTTTGCGGCAGCTTTTATCCCAATTGAAGAACGTCCATTAAGTCACTGGATTTCTACATTTATTGGTATTCTCTATAAACCAACTCAGTTTTTCTGGAAACGTGCCTACAACATTCCACCTGCTTTTTTATTCAAAGGTGATCAAGCAAACACTCTGGACTTGCAAGAACTCGATCTTAGTCCAGCTCGTCGACAACGGATAAAAGAGTTTATTTCTTCTACCAATCCAGAAGGAGATGACAGTGATTTTTCTCCAGAGGAGCGACTGCGTATGTCTTCAATTTTAGACATTTTTCAAACCCAAGTTGTCCAAGAGTTCAGAATTGAGCCGCAACTCGAAAGTAAAGAAAAACCCAATCTTACCGTGCGGGTTCGGAGCATGCGCCAAACTACGATTGCTGAGGATCCGGTGCTACAAGAACGCATTGCCAGTAATGCATTGGGTGGTTTAGAGAGTCTGGACTCAACGTACGTGATTGATCCCGAGCATAAACATACCGAAACAAATAAAAAAGATGCCTATCTTAATACTAATGAGGTTGCGCAAGGACTGTCGATCCCAGAGAATGCTCCGGTTACTGTTGACAATAGAATTGATGTCGAAGAAGTAGCAGCGTTAGTCCATCAACAAAGTATTACTCCGCAAGAGCGCGCTTTTGTTGAACAAACTGGACCAAAGAGTGATTCTTTCTCCAATTCAGAAGACGCTCAATTTAATGCGGCTCTGCCCTTCCCAAGCAAGCCAACTGCGCCCAATAAGCTGGTGGGAATGATTCTCACACCCAAAGATGAGCTGATTCCCGGCGCAATTATTGAAATCAAAACCAGTGATGGACACGTCCTTCGAGCAGTGAAAAGTAATGCGTTAGGTCAATTCTTCATTACAACGCCACTTGAAAGTGGTAGTTATATTGTTGAAGTTGAAAAAGATCCTTTTAAATTTCATCCATTAACCATTACATTAACCGGCAAAATTGTAGAGCCAATTGAGGTGCGAAGTAATTAGACTGGGCTGCTTGCGACAAGGCAGAAAAGCCAGTACCATACATAGTGAGAGTAAAATACGTATATGTCTGATATTATCCAATCAACCACCCAGCAGTTTCTGGATATCTACGATATTACAAACAACTTTGTAATCATGAAGAATGGAACTGTTTCGACGATCTTAACCGTTGATGCGATGAACTTTGGACTGCTAGCAGAAGAAGAGCAAGATGCGATTATGTATGCATATGCAGGGCTCTTGAACTCCCTCAACTACACCGTTCAAATTATTATTCACTCCCAGACTAAAGACGTTACTTCCTACTTGAAAGTTCTGCAAGAACAAGAGTTGATTGCTGAAACAGAAACACTGCGTCGTCGTATTCGCATGTATCGTGAGTTTGTGGGCAATTTGATTCATGAACGCAATGTTTTGGATAAAAAGTTTTATGTAGTTATCCCCGCCAGTGCTTTGGAAATGGGTTTCTTGGCTACTTCCAGTATTTTACCTGGTAGTAAAGAATTCGATATTAGCACCGTAGAGCGTTCACTGATTATTGAGAAAGCACAAAACCTTCTTGATCCGAAACGTGATCACTTGATTGCGCAGTTTGCTCGGATTGGCTTGTATTCCAGACAGCTAAGCACCCAAGAAATCATTCAACTTTTCTATATTCGCTATAATCCAGAAGCAGTCGAGGGCCAACAAATTGGCGAAAGTACAAGTTACTCAACACCGCTTGTTAAGGCAAGCATACAGGAAACATTTATGAATACTGCTCCTACTCAACCACCCGTAGCACCGCAACAAGATATGGCTCCACCAGAACCCAGCTACACCCAAACTGTAGCGGTAGAAAATAATACTTTTGAAACAATGCCCGTGCCCGAGATTCATATTGCTGCTCCAGAAACAGTAAGTGAGCTTAGTAACTCCAGTCCACTGCCTGCAGTTGATACCGTACCCGAACCACCCGTAGCACCGCAACAAGATATGGCTCCACCAGAACCCAGCTACACCCAAACTGTAGCGGTAGAAAATAATACTTTTGAAACAATGCCCGTGCCCGAGATTCATATTGCTGCTCCAGAAACAGTAAGTGAGCTTAGTAACTCCAGTCCACTGCCTGCAGTTGATACCGTACCCGAACCACCCGTAGCGCAAACTCCTGTTTATCAACAAGCACCACCTCCCACTCCGCCTCCAGCTGCTTATGAAGCTCCACCAGAGCCCGTTGCTCCCGTAGCACCACCTAGCTTTTCCCCCGCTGTTACTCCGTCTATGCCGCCTATGCCACCTGAATCAGCAGCTCCACCAGCCCCTTCTGAAGCAGATATTCAAAAAGAGTTGGATGCAACACTGCAGTCTCTGTCCACTGAACCAGCTACAGCAACGAGTGAAATTAACCCCGCATTAAAAAATGATCCTGCATCAGATTTACCACCACTTCCAGAAATTTAAACTCTTACAAATAAAATTTGGTAGTACTATTTAGATACTTATGAAGGAAGCACCTTCTCGATCAGTTTTTTCAAGTTTGTACTCTGGCAGAATTGGTCGGCAAGAGTACTGGTTTGGAATTGGATTGATGATTCTCTTTTTATTGCCTTTTACAGAAATTTTTCCATTATACTTTTTAACTGAGTATCTTGTCTTTAACGTCGCTATCTTCATTTTAGTTTTTATTTGGATGAGTTCATTGATGACTCGCCGCGCCAATGATTTAGATGGTGATTTAATTTCTACTCGAAGAACGAATCGTTTTGAAATTCTACTTTCACCCACAAATTTAAAGAAAAACAAACATGGCGCGCCCGTAAATAGAAACACTAACATCTTTCGAAGGACGCTCGGTTTTTAATCACACTTTTACTCTGAGGTAAAATACCAGTACAATACAAATAATGCCTGATTTATCATCACTCCTACCAGCTTTACCGTTTGGCAAGAAAAAGAAAGATTCTGGGCTCACTCCTGAGCAAGTTCAAGAACAAAAAAACCTCGAAAAACTCCAACAGTTTTCACGCGGTCTCGTCACGATCCAAGATATTATTGC
Organism: uncultured Pseudomonadales bacterium; assembly: GCA_964443885.1. GTDB lineage: Bacteria > Patescibacteriota > Microgenomatia > UBA1400 > PJMF01 > OMIS01. Next base: position 24,833 of record CAYUES010000002.1, on the reverse strand, counting down.
GCCCGAAGCGATCGAAGTTGACTTTACGTATCAAAAAATAAACTCGACCTACACCCGCACCCTTTTTATCGCCGGCTATCCCCGCACCGTACCAGCCAACTGGTTGGCACCACTCATCAACTATCCGCACCAAATTACCACTTCAATGTTTGTTTTTCCTGTTGATTCAGCCGAGATCTTGGATAACTTGAAGCGCAAGATTACAGAAATGGAAGCTGAAATTCAGTCAGATTTGCGCTCGGGCAAGATTTCTAACATTAATACTGAAGTGAAGCTCGAAGATGCCCGCTTTATTCGTGAAGAACTAGCCAAAGGCTCGGAGCGGTTTTTCCAGTTTGGGTTGTACATTACGATTCAAGCCAAAGACAAAGAAGAACTCGATCGGATTACCAAGAGTATTCAATCGACACTGGGAGCACTCTTGATTGTTTCCAAAAAAGCGACTCTCCAGATGGACGAAGGCTTCAAAACGACACTGCCAATGGGCACCGACAAACTCCTCGTCACGCGCAACATGGACACCACTTCGCTCGCGACAACCTTTCCGTTTACTTCTTCTGAACTGACCATGGAAACCGGTATCGTCTACGGCATTAATGAGCACAACGACTCGCTGGTGATCTTCGACCGCTTCAAGATGGAAAATGCCAATATGGTGATCTTTGCCAAGTCTGGTGCTGGTAAATCGTATACCGTTAAACTCGAAGTGTTGCGCCAAATGATGTTTGGGGCTGAAGTGATCGTCATGGATCCTGAGCATGAGTACGAAGATCTGACTGTGGCAGCTGGTGGTGAGTACATCAACTTTACCTTTGGCTCTGATACCAAAATCAATCCATTTGACTTGGCCAACTTATACGAAGAAGGTGAAAACGAACTTGGCCAAAAGATTATTTCACTCCACGGCTTGCTCAAAGTAATGCTTGGTACGATGACTCCACAACAAGATGCACTCCTCGACCGCGCACTGGTGGCTGCTTACAAAGCCAAGGGCATTACGCCAGATCCAGCTACCCAAGTTAATGAACCACCGCTGATGGAAGACGTCTACAAAGCCTTGATTGGTATGGAAAATCACGACGCCGATGACATTTCTGCTCGATTAGAAAAATTTATCACTGGTTCGTTCCGCGGAATTTTCGACCAAAAATCAAACATCGATATCAAAAGCCAACTGACCGTCTTTTCTGTCAAAGAAATGGAAGATGAAATGCGGCCAATCGCCATGTACATCATTTTGGACTTTATCTGGACTAGAATTCGTAAAGATCTCAAAAAACGTATTTTGGTTATCGACGAGGCCTGGTACTTCATGAAGCATCCTGATTCTGCTTCGTTTATTTTCTCGATGGTCAAGCGCGCTCGTAAGTACTACTTAGGAATCACCACGATTACCCAAGACGTTGAAGACTTTTTGCATACCGATTATGGAAAAGCAATCGTGACTAACGCTTCAATTCAATTTTTGATGAAACAATCAACTGCTTCGATTCCAGTTCTGGCCGAAACATTTTATCTTTCTCAAGGTGAACGACAACTACTCGTGACTGCTGACGTTGGAGAGGGAATTTTCTTTGCGGGACAAAATCACGTGGCGCTGCGCGTTGTGGCGAGTGAAGAAGAACATGGGCTCATCACCACTAATCCGGAAGAAGTCTTCCGTCGCAATAAAGTTGCCGAAAAAGCTAAAGCTGATGCTGCCTTACAAAAAGCCCAACCGCCACAACCTTCTGGCTATAATCAACGCCCAGGAGCAACTCCACAGACTGCGCAACCCCGTCCTGGCATGCCGAGTGGACAGCCACAATTACAACAGCGCTTACAGCAACAAACACCAGGAACTACCAATCAAGCAACGCCAACTGGCTTAGGCACGGCACCACCAACAACTCCAGGACAACCTGCTGCAGCAAATAATGTTCCTGGATCAACCCAATCGTTGGCAGATTCTGAACGACGCACCTATACACCCGATTCAATTGATAACTACAAACCACCGAGCCGAATCGTCCAACAGTAACTTTTCCTGCTTGCATTGTGTGCAAAACACTGTGTATAACTACAGTGCCTTACTATTATTTTCTGTATCAGTTTTTATTGATTAAAACAGGCTTTGGCCTGGAGTTTACGTATGCAGACACCACTCACCCATCAAGAAGTTTCAGTGATTTGGCAACAATATTGTGGGCTTTTGCAGCAAAACATGAGCCCTGCTGTCTACAACACCTGGATTCTTTCTAATCCAATTACCGAGATTGGGTTTCCCGATGACGCGCGGGCGGTCGTCACGATTACTAGTCCGACTGCGTTTCACTCTACAAACCTAAAAAAGAACCTTCATATCCAGGTAAAGCAGGCCTTGGACACCGTTTTACAACGTACCTGCGAAGTTCAGTATCAAGTCGGCGATCCACACAAATCAAAGCCGAGTCGCTACAAAGAGCCGTTGGGGTTCGCCCACGTCATGCAGCCACAACTTGGCCAATCCTCAAGCCAACCTGCAAATACTTATAACAAAAATTCGAATTTGCCAGAAGAGCAGCAGCAGCAACCGCAATCACAAAATAACTTCGAAGGCTTTTCGCTCAAGAACTTTACTGACGGCAGTGGTGAGGTGATGCGCTCACAGGGTTCTAACCAGCGCGACTCTAGTTCCAACTCCAGCCAAAACACCAATCAAACTTCAAACCCAACTTCTAGCGACTCCAATCTGAGCCGCCCCAACGGTGGCAACCAGCAGGCGCTCAACGAGATGGCTCAAAACATGACTTCATTTGCGGCGCCAATGCCTGGACGGGCAAACCCAAGTTCTCAGTCACCACGAGTGGAGGATTTATTTTCTGAAAGTAATATCCTCAATGCCGCAGAAGAACGTTACCAGATGCAGGCGCGCGGGATTGGCCTGCGCACCGACTACATTTTTGCCACCTTTGCAGTTTCTACTACCAACGAAATGGCACACGCCGCCGCCACCGCTGTCTCCAACAGACCTGGCCAGTCCTACAATCCCCTCTTTTTCTATGGCGGGGTGGGTGTCGGCAAAACCCACTTGATGCACGCGATTGGTCATAACATCTTGCGCGCCAATCCAAACGCCAAGATCATCTACTGTACTGGCGAAGAGTTTACAAATGACATCGTCCACGCTATCCAGACTAAGAAAGCCAGTCACTTCAAAGAACGATATCGCACTGCCAATGTGCTACTGATCGACGATATTCAGTTCATTGCGGGCAAAAATGCGGTCCAGGAAGAGTTTTTTCATACCTTCAATGCACTCACCAAACAGTTTAGTCAAATCGTCTTAACTTCGGATCGGCCACCCCATGAAATCACCCTTTTGGAAGACAGACTTCGATCTCGGTTTGAGGCTGGTTTAATGATCGATATTCAACAACCTTCGTTTGAACTGCGGACCGCGATTGTCTTGGTCAAAGCCAAGGCGCAACAAATTCCAATCACTATCGATTTGGCCAAAATAGTTGCTTCCAAAGTCGATAGTGCCCGCAAAATCGAAGGCATTATCACCAGTATTCGCTCGGAAATTGAGCTCAAAAAGAAGGAATTGAACCAAGAATTGATCGAAGAAATCCTCCAGGTTGAGGTTGAAGTCAAGCGGCCACGGATTAAAGTTTCGCCTGGTGACGTCCTCAAAACCGTTGCCAATCACTATCACGTCAAACAGTCCTCACTAAAGGGTTCGAGTCGTTTGAAAAACCTTGTTACAGCGCGTCATATTGCGATGTATCTACTCAAAAAAGAGCTTTCACTACCATTGACTGAAATTGGCCGTTGGTTTGCCAGTCGCGACCACACCAGTGTTTTACACGCTGTCAGAAAGATCGAAAAGGAAATAATTCTTAATGACGATTTACGCCAAGACGTCTCGGCACTTCAGATGACACTTACCGCGATTTCGAAGTAAATGGCCATAGTTATTCACAACCGTGGAAAACTATGTGTACAAAGTGTCAAAAACTACTAGCATAGTGTGTGAACAAAAATCGGCGATTGTTAACAACTTTGAGCTTTCCACAGAGATGTACACCGTAATCCACAGAGCTTTTCAACAAACCGGGGCGGCGTCTTTCAACACTCTACCCACATACCAATTACCAGATTAAAACACCCGCTTTTTCAACGAAATCCCGTTTACCTACTATTACTACAACTAATTTATATATAATACTGTAGTATGCAGATCGTCGTTCTACAAGAAAATTTACAACATGCACTTAATTACCTACAAAAGGCAATTCCTGCAAAACCTCAGTTACCGATACTTTCATCGATCCTCATAACCGTCAGCGACAACATTTGTACGTTGGGCGCAACAGACTTGTACTTTGGAGTCAAAGCCACCATTGCAGCTCAAATAGAAAAACCGGGAATGATTGCAGTCCCAGGAAAAGAGTTTAGAGAAATCATTGGTTCTCTACCAGCTGGTGAAGTGCAACTCAGTTTTGACGCCACGACCCTCACTATTAAAACCGCTCACACCAACTTCTCTCTCCAATGCCAGGACTGCAGTGAGTATCCACAGTTCCCCCAAGTGACTGGTGAAGTCGCCCAGATTCATAAAAAAGTTCTTGAAGCAGTTGCTCAGATGGTTTTGTTTAGTACTTCAGCAGATCAAGCGCGTCCACTCTTGACCGGGGCACTCTTTATCCTGACTGAACAAAATACTAGAGTCGTTGCTACCGATGGATTTAGACTTTCAGTCTGTGACTTCAAACCAGAAACCGACCAGAAACCGATGGAGTTCATCCTGCCCGCAAAGGCGTTGAGTGAGGTCTGTCGGATCAGTGCTCAGTTACAGTCTGAAACAGTTGTTTTCACAGTCTCAGAGAGCTTGAAGCAAGTGTTTATCTCGTTCGATAGTATTGAAATTTACGCTCGTGTTCTGGGGGGTGAATATCCTCCATACGAAAAAATTATTCCGGCCAGTTTTGCTAGTGAAGTTCTTATTCCAAGCGATGAGTTATTAGAACAAGTTAAACGAGCCACCATTTACTCAAGAGATACTTCTAACATTGTTCAGTTTGAAGTGTCTCCAGAAAAAGTAGTCATCAAAGCATCTTCTGCCACTTTAGGAAACTTCTCAGGTGAAGTGCCATCCGCTAAGATTACTGGCCCAGGTGGGGTGATTGCGTTTAAAGCCAAGTATCTGCTCGACTTTTTGCAAGCTGCCAAGCAAACCGAAGTCTGGATGGGGATGAACGATAGCTTAAAACCTGCGCTATTTCAATCAAAAGAGCTTCCTGGCTTTAGATATATAGTTATGCCATTCCGTGTTAGTACTTAGTCTGATATAATACCGAACTTGTTATGCCAAAACGAACATGGAATCCAAAAAAGAAGAAACGGGCTCGTACGCATGGGTTTTTACAACGCATGAGAACAGTTGGTGGACGTAACGTCTTACGACGTCGCCGCCAAAAAGGCCGCAAAAAACTTGCTGTGTAATTCAGATGTTTCCTCAAAAATATAAACTTACTCTGCGCTCCCTGCCTAGTTTCTTTGACGAAGCTCGAAGATCACAGAGTGGGCCGTTTACGATCTTTACCCGAGAACAAACAACTAGTTCTCGTTGTGTTGTGATTGTCCCCAAACGAGTGGTGAAGCTAGCAACTGGTCGCAACGCTACCAAGCGCTTGGTGTATACACACCTCGAAGCACAGTTCGCAAGAATTGCACCCTTGAACCAATCGGTGGTGCTAATTGTCCAACGACCTCTTTCTGCAGAGATGGTGGAAAAACAGCTAGAACAGCTGGTTCAGCAGCTAGCACAAAAGAAGACTGCTTCGAGTAGTAAGACAGCATAGGTGAGATCGACGCACGTTTGCTAAAACTACACGCTGTATAATCGAAAGCAACCATGAAAATAATCTGGTGGATCGTTAGTTTTACTCGAGCAGTTCGCCAAACATTTTTGACTTCACTGTTTGGTTCTGCCATTAGTGTTTGTAAGCACACACCGACTTGTAGTGAGTACTTGGTACTATCAATAAAAAAGCACGGAATTTTGAGAGGAACAATCTTAGGTTTTTCACGTATAATGACGTGTTACTAAAAAAAGGAATTATGCAGGTTATCTCAAGCGCAATCTTTAATGTTATCTTTTTCCTCTATCAGCAGCTAGGTAGTCTCGGTATTGCACTGATTGTTTTTACGATCTTAGTACGGGTGCTTATTTTCCCACTGACACTCTCTTCTCTTAAAGCAATGAACAACATTAAAAAGTTGCAGCCAGAAATTTCTAAACTCAAGAAAAAACACAAAGGCGACAACAAAGCGATGCAAGCTGCTCAAATGGAGCTCTACAAAAAGTACAACATCAATCCTCTTGCTGGCTGTATTCCACAAATTGCCCAAATTGCGGTGACGTATGTTCTCTACCACGTTCTGATTAATTTCTTGAGTACCCCAGAAGTGAATGGCGTCACGATCGATACCACCTTCTTGGGCTTGAGTTTGAATAATCCCGATCCAACCTATGTTTTGCCGGTCTTGGCTGGTCTGACCCAACTGTTCCTTTCGTTAATGATTGCGCCGGGTGCTGAAAAAGTCGATGCCGTTCCAAATGAAAGCAAAAAGAAAAAGGTACAAGAAGAAAACAAAAAGGAAGAAGACTTTGCAGAAATGGCTCAAACCATGCAGCAGCAAATGATCTTCATAATGCCAGTAATGATTGGTATACTAGCGCTTCAATTTCCAGCCGGACTATCACTCTATTGGGTGGTAACAACGCTGTTTAGTATTGGTCAACAGTGGCATGTATCTGGATGGGGTGGTATTACCCTCTATCTGGGACGGTTGAAAAATATGATTTCAACCAAATCAACGTAAAGAAAGGTCTATATGACAATTGATATTTTTGTAAAACAACTCTGTGAACACTGTGGCGTCGATCCAGAAATCCTGGACGTCCAGATTGAAGACACCGAAGAGAGTATCTTGGTAACACTGAATTTACCAGAAGAAGACTCTGGTCGTTTTATAGGTTTTCATGGCGAAACGCTAGAGTCAATCCAACGGATTGTTAGAATTATTTTTGCTGCCGAGTATCCCGAAAAGAAAGTGCTCTTAAACATCAACAACTATCGTCAAGAGCGCGAAGAAAAACTTAAAGAACTGACTCAAAATGCGGCAATGCGTGTCCTGGAAAGTGGTCAGTCGTACTACTTCCAGTCATACTTGCCAGCCCACGAGCGATTTATCATTCACTCAACTTTGGGTGAACTTCCAGATGCTGACAGACTCGAAAGTATCTCTGAGGGTGATGGTAAAGATCGCCGCTTAAGTATTCGCTTAAAAGCAGAATAGTATGCATATCGAAATTTTCACTGATGGTGGTTCTCGTGGCAATCCTGGTCAAGCAGCGGTCGGCGTGGTGGTGCTAAGTGGTCAAGAAACTATTCATGAAGTTGGTAAGACAATTGGTATTGCGACGAATAATGAAGCCGAGTACCAAGCAATTTTGCTTTCACTTGAATGGCTTTCTGCTGCACAAGCCACCCTCGATATCGAAAAAATCACCTGGAAGCTGGACTCCAAGCTCGTTGTTGAACAACTCAATAAAAACTGGAAAGTCAAAGAGCCACGGATGTTGGAGTTTGCTAAAAAAGCCTGGATGAGCTTGGCTACTCTGCCCTGTCCTTATCAAGTTATTCATATCCCACGAGAGCAAAACGCTGCTGCCGATGCGTTGGTCAATCAAGCGCTGGATGCCGCACTCTAAGTTTTTAGAGTCCATTAGTACGTTCGTAGAGTAAACCACGTAACTCCCCTTCTGTACGTTCTTTTAAAACTTCCATACAATGGTAGGGCTTAAGGATTGTATGCTTTCGAATCAGCTCACCACCGAATTTTTTGAAGAAATACCCACCGTAGTTTTAGTGGATACTGTTGGATCTTTTACGCAATATGTTGCGCAAAGCTGTGCCGAAAAAGGCCTGGAGGTTGTGACGGCCACGCCATTTGATCTTCCTTTGCCCGAATCGCAAGCCTACTTAGAAACTGCGTACAAAATTGTTATATGTCTTTCACCAGCTCATTACACCGAACAAATTACCTCCCTACTTGAAAATTTGCAGAATTATCAATCTAAATTATATATTGTTATACCCGTAATAAGTGGCTGTGAAGAACAAGTTGAAGGTGAAGTTCCGTACTTGTCGCAGTATCAACGATCTCAACAAAATCTGATTGCTCTTTGTAACGAAGTTTTACCGCAGTCCTCGTTTATTTTTGGTCAAGATGTGCTCTTGCCACCCGGGAAAGTTAGTATTTTTGATTTGTGTTGCCAATCGATTCAGCGCGGGTTTATTTTTGCCCCGAACATCCTAATCACCTCACATACTTTGCCCGCTTTCTGCCAAAAAGCGGTAGCTCAAATATTGCACCCGCATCGATCTAGTGTTTCGATAAAGGGGCGAACTCGGTTTTCTAACTCAATTTTAGAGAAAGTAATTCGCCAGTATGAAAACTACTATTTTTCTCAAGTAGGACTACAGCGAGTTGAAGCTGCCGAGTTGCCAACGATCCCATTCTCAGTGGCGGACGTCGATGTTTTAGAAGACGAAGAAAGCACAGCCCTTTGGTACTCCAGACAGCTGCCTTCACCAGAAATGGAGCCATTTTTCAATCCTGAAAATGTTTCGTTTTACATCGAAACTACTGCGGAAAATGAACCAAGTACTGAGTACTGGGAAACACCTTCGGTAAGTTACTCGATTCTTGAAGAAACTCCTACCGAACTCGAGCTTCAAAAACCAATACAACCCGATTTTTGGCAATCACCACCTGAAGTTCCTGCCCAGAAACGACAGCTCACTGAAACGACGATTACTGAAGTTACGATCCAAGAAACTTCCACACAATTACCTGAAGATGATTCTATAAAAAACACCACCGCTGCCTGGGAAGAACTAATTAAAGAAGCTGCTCCAGAAGAGTTTAATGTCTCATCGGAAATTCAACGCATTTTTACGCACTCTAGGGTGGAAAGTAAGAACGAGCGCGTCACCTCCTTGGCAAAAACGCGCAAAACATTGACTAAAAAGTCTAAAAAGAAGACAACTCTCTTCTACGGCGGGCTGACCTTCATCAGCATGGGGGGCTTAGTTCTGCTTTTAACGGTGATCTTCATGACAACTACCTCACTCTTAAAAAGCCAAGTAATGACGGTTTTGGCTTCTACACCAAGTGAAGTATCAGCAAGCCAATTAAGCAGAGTAGCATTCTTGACACAAATAGTTTCGACCCAAGTAGCTGGATATCAAGCTGTTTTTGAACTCCCTCAAGTAGATGAAGCGGCTCGCCTAGTGGAAGTTAGTAGTCATGTCGACGTCCTCCATTCCTCACAAGATTCTCAAACGCTGAAAAACCTCTTCGCCGTGATTGTAGGATCAAGTACTGGTAATCTCAGTGAACTAGCCCAAAACATGAACGCTGAAACGCTCACAACCTATGAAGCAGCTGTAGCAGTTGAAGAATCATTGGACAAAATATCTTTTGAAGAAGGTGACGCTAGTGAAAAAATCCTAAAGTCATACAGATCTAATCTGGAAACACTCCAAAAACGCGCTGCGATTACGCAACAACTCGCCCCACTCCTCCCTTCTCTCTTTGGATTAGAAGGAAAACGTACGTATGCCTTCATTCTGCAGAATAATCAAGAACTCCGCCCAACCGGTGGTTTTATGGATGCAGTGGCGATTCTGACGTTTGAAAATGGCTACTTGGTAGATCACAGTCTCTACACCAGTTATGAGCTGGATAAAAAAATCCCTGGTGAAGTGGCTGCTCCAGCAGATATTGCTCTAGCTACTGGGGAAAAATCCTTTGCATTTTATAACGCCAACTGGAGTCCTGACTTTCCAACCAGTTCAGCTACGATCAAGTGGTTCTTGGAAAAAGGGCTGAATACCACCATCGACGGCGTGGTGACTGTTGATTTATATGGCTTACAGCGCATTTTGGAAGCAACTGGCCCGCTAGAACTTCCAGATTATAATGAAGTCATTACTCACAAAAACCTACTTGAACGTCTGGAGTTTCACTCGGAAGTTGTCTTGGTTGAAACCGAGAAAAATCACGATTACCGTAAAGTGTTGTTTTCAAAATTACTCGAGAAAATCATTGCTTTGCCAGGTGATAAAGTCGCTCCTCTGCTCTCTGCTTTTCAAGCAAATACACAGTCAAAAGCAATGTTAGTTTCATTTGCCAATAGTGATGAACAACAACTGCTACAGAACTTGGGTTGGTCTGGTAGTTTACAAGTTCCTCGCTGCCCACCTGAGTTCTCGGGTGATCAGTGTTTTGTTGACCACTTTATGCAAGTTGAAGCCAATGTCGGCGTCAATAAAGCTAATTACTACTTAAAACGTAGTGTTGATCACACTGTGGTAGTCTCCCCTACTCAAGCAGACCATACACATATAATTTCTTATGAAAACATTGCTCAACTCGATGCCTGGCCAAAAGGTGCCTATAAAAATTACATACGTTTTTACGTTCCAACAACCGCCGTCATTTCTGGTATCGAGGTTGGCGGTATAAAACTACCAGCTTCTCAAGTCTCGGTCGCTCAAGAAAATGGCAAGTCGGTAGTAAGTGCTCAGATCGAAGTTCCGATAAAGTCTAGTAAACAAGTCGCTTTGAAGTACTCTGTGCCCCACTCCCCTACTGGTGATGCCTTCTCGTACATCTTCTTTAATAATGAACAACCTGGAAATGGTGATACACCATACCTTTTGAGAATATTACCGGCTGATAATTTGCAACCACAACTGATCGCTCCTCAAGCAACAGTCGACGCTGACGGCGTTGTTTTCACTAGAAATAATGATGAAACCGGCCTGTTTGGGGTGAAATTTACTCAAGCAAAATAAAAAAATATTGGTATACTATATCCCTTGTATCAGTAATTCATACTAAATTGAAGAAATATTACATAAAAAATACATATTTTTTATGTATAACAGCCTATGACAAAGTCACAAAACACTATTCTGCACGTGAGTCCAAGAGTACTTTCTGGTAAAAAAACTAAACAACTACGTCAATCTGGTATAGTTCCCGGCAATGTCTATGGTCAAGGTGAAGAGTCTGAACAAGTCGAGTTAAACTTAGCTGTGTTCAATAAATTAGTTGCTGAACATGGTGATACGACACTCATTTATCTCCAAGTAGGTGAGGACAAGCAGATTCCAGCTTTGATCGATGAAGTGCAGTACGACAGTGTTCGTGGTCAAGCACTTCACGTTTCTTTTAAACGTGTTAACCTCAAGGTGAAGGTTACTGCCGAAATCGCAATCGAGACAGTCGGTGAGTTTGAAGTGGCCGATGCAAACGCAATTCTTACTCGCAATATGCTTGAAATCGAAGCATTGCCAGCTGACTTACCTGATGTTTTCGAGATCGATATCTCTGGTTTGACTGAAGTAGGGCAGACACTCGGTATTGCTGACCTCAAGTTTGATCGCGATAAAATTACGGTTCTCTTGAGTGAAGAAGAGATGGAAGCACCAATCGTGCTGGTTCAAGAAGTCAAAGAAGAAGTCGAAGAAGCTCCAGTCGAGGCAGTAGAAGGTGCTGAAGGCGCCGCTACCGATGCTACACCAGCTGCTGAAGGTGAAGCTGCTGCTGAAGAGAAGAAAGAGTAGTCACTTTAAAGTGTAGTAAGTATTCTTCTAATATACGAATTTGAAAGCCCTCTGGAAACAGGGGGCTTTTTTGATATTCAGGGAGTTTTACTTTACAATTCACTGGATATAAGGAGTTATATGAAATGTTCTAAATGCGAAGTTGAAATGGGGAAGGGGATAGTTACTGCTGCAGGATTTTGGATAGAAAATTGGCCTAATAACTGGTGGACAAAGCCTTTGATTAAGATGGGAAATCGAATGCTTGCCTGGAGATGTCCTAACTGCAAACGGGTGGAGTTTTATACTGAAGAGTAGCGTGCTTTTATTCAGGTTGTTGGGTATTGGTTGAAAAAGTCTGGTTGTTGGGATCGAGCTTGCGGGCAGATTCCCAGTAAATATATGCCTCTTTTTGGTTGTAGAGCGCTTTTTGGAGCAGTGAAATATTGACTAACACGTCGCGATGATTGGGTTGTTGGGTGAGTAGCTCTTGATACTTGCTGAGTTTTTCCTCTAGTTGAGATCGTGTAAATAACTCCGCAGAGTGGGGGATTTTGCCGGACAGACTGACGCTGCTGATCTGTTCGAGTTTGACTTGGGCGACAGTTGAGACAAAACTATGTGCCATCCCGACAAATAAAAGGGCAACAACTGCCAAGCTCCAGAGAAACGGCTTGATGTGGTTGAGGTACACGCCCAGTACATCCAGGGCAAAAATTCCTAGATAATAAAGTAAACGAACGCGAATCACAACAAGAGACATAGCAATAGATTATAGGTGGTGTAAAACCAGAATGGTAGGGGCTTCGTTGATTGTTTTGCTTCAGCCTCTACTCAGTTCGTTGCGTTGTGTGGCCAAGGGGCAGTAATCAGTTGTTCAGGCAAAGAGTCGTCGGTCGTGCGCAGTTCTTGCCAGATTTTTTCAGTTACAAACGGCATAAACGGATGGAGAAGGTGTAAGAACGTATGGAGGCCTTCTTGCAAGACTTTCATCGAGATCTTGCCTTGTTTTTGCTTCTCAATACACTCATCACAGAACCAGTGCCAGAACTCGTTGTAGAGAACGTCGGCAGCGAGGCCAATTTTGCGCTCAGTCAAGTGTTTGGTGACTTCAGCGGCGATGGTAGCTAGTTTTTCGAGGAAAACTACGTCTTCTGGCGCGGTGCCGAGCTCACTAGTCTCTGCCATTTCGGCTGAAACTTCATGATCGGGGTTTTCATCCTGGAGAGAAATAAAGCGGGCAGCGTTCCAGATTTTATTTGAGAAATTGCGCATCGCTTTAAAGTCCTGCTCACTGACTGATTTGTCTAATCCCGGAGTAGAGCGGATCACGAGTGCCATACGAAGTGCGTCAGCACCAAACTTTTCGACGACTTCAAGCGGGTTAATCACGTTACCTTTGCTCTTACTCATTTTTTGACCTTTGGCGTCGCGGACGAGGCCATGCAGATAGACTTCTTTGAACGGGGTCTCGCCAGTTATGTAAATTCCCATCAACATCATCCGCATCACCCAGAATGGCAGAATGTCGTAGCCAGTTTCCATAACAGTCGTAGGATAGAAGTCCTTAAAATCGCTTGATTTATTCGTCTTAAGTGTCACAACTGGCCACTGAGCAGAAGAAAACCACGTGTCGAAGGTGTCCGTTTCAGGTAGATATAACATTTCATTTTTGGCTGCTAGATTCGTCTTTTTTTCGTTTTTACTGTTGTGAGTGGAGTCAGTGTTAGCTTGGACGGAATCTACTTTGTTTCCAGTCGGCTTTTCAATCGAAATAGAGTAGGGGACTGAGTGATCTGCAAAGAGCTGTTGGAGGCCAGTCTCGATTTCTTCAATCGAGTACTTCTCGAGGAGATCAGCCAGGGTTCCTTGTTCCAGCACTTGAACTGGATTCAAAAATGAAACAGTAATTTTATCTTCATGACCAGTTACCTCATACCAGACGGGAATACGAATTCCCCAGACGATTTGGCGACTAATGTTCCAGTCTTTGAGGTTTTCTAGCCAGTGGCGCAAGATCTTCTCACGTCCAGCACCATGGACGATCGTTTTGCCATCATCGAGTGCTTTGAGCGCAACTTTAGTCAAACTTTTCTTGTTTTCATTTACTTTGATAAAGAATTGAGGCAGAGGGAGTGGCTCCAGCACGCGGCCGCAGCGGTAGCAAGTGCCGATTCGATTTTGATAGTTTGTATCAATCTTTTCAATCAATCCATCAGGATATTCTGCTGAGGTTTTGGCTTGGAGATCAGCAACGACTGCTTCACGGGCAGCCTTACTACTCAGACCAGCATATTTGCCCGCTCCAGCCATCATTTTGCCACGTCGGTCAACGGCAATAATAATTGGTAAGTCATGCTTTTTGGCAACTGCAAAGTCATCAAAGTCATGAGCCGGCGTCAGTTTTACAATTCCAGTTCCAAACTCGGGATCGACAAACTCATCAGCAATAATTTCCATTGCAGCATCAGTCAAAGGATTCAAAACCTTTTTGCCGATTAAGTGTTTGGTTTTCTTGTTGTCAGGATGAACAGCCAAGTGGGTGTCAGCCCAGAGCGGCTCGGGGCGGGTGGTGGCGAGTGTAATGTACTCACTAGGGTTATCTGCCAGGCGGTAGCGAACGTAGTAGAGTGGGGAAGTCTGGTCAACGTGATTGACTTCAAGATCTGAAAAAGAAGTACCACAGTTCACACAGAAGTTGACGAGTTGGAGGTCTCGGTAGACCAGATCATCGTCAGCGAGTTTTTTGAACGTATCGGTCACAAACGTCACCACATCTAGGTCGAGCGTAAAGGTAAAGCGACTCCAGTCTGCTGAAGCACCCAGTTTTTTGATTTGATTGACAGCTACATCAGAGTTTTCTTTTACATACGTCATGATGTCGTTGAACAATGTTTGGCGATCAAAGTCAAAGCGAGACTTGCCTTGCTTCTTGAGTTTCTTTTCGTAGACGAATTGAGTTTCGATACCAGCGTGATCGGTGCCCGGAATCCAGACTGTTTTATCACCGTTCATCCGATGAAAGCGAGTCATGATATCTTCTAAAGATACAAACATTGCGTGACCAATGTGCAACGGATCGTTAGCATTTGGTGGCGGCATGATGATTGAAAAAGCGTTGCTGGGTTGTTTCGAATCGTCTTCGTTTCCTTGCTTAGTTGCGTTCTGGCGCGCTAGATTGCTTGCTGAATCAGGATTAAACGCATCGGTTTCTTCCCAAATGGCATACATTTCATTTTCAGCTTGTACGTGATCGTAGCGTGATTCCATGAGAAAATTATACCACTGTCTGGTAGAGTGGGTTCGTGAAACTGGTATAATCCTGGCAAAGTTATGACAGATCAAGAGAAAGCATCACCTTTTGTGCTGATAATGAGAGGTGAGCTACAAAGATTACAAACATGCTTACCAGCAATGCAAGACTCTCTTAATAGAGATTTGCATTTAATTGATTTATTAATTAAAGGGCTCATTCAAAACTGGGATTACCAAGCACCTTATGAAGACGATTCAGATTATATAGACAGATGTAATTCCCTCGAATGGTGTCTTGCCTGCCTCATGAGTGTCGATAGTGTTATTCCTCAGCAAGAGTCATTTGTAGTGCTAACATTATTAACAATTTCAATGGAAAAGAAACTGTATTCTTTTTTATCTTTGTTACATCAAGAAGAATTTTCTGAACTTTTTGCACAATTTACTGATTTTTTTGAAGGGCCTGGAGATCAATATTCAAAAAAGGAAGTTTTAAACTATATATTTGCAAATGATACCCGGCACCTAGCAGAATCATTCTCTGACTCGGAAGAAGATTTGCCAGACGATATTTATGAACATGCATTTTTTTCTTTACTTTCAACTCTTCTCTTAAAATATCCTGGTTTGGGAATTCAGACGGCAATTATCTTAACAAAGTTACCAGCATTAAAATCTTCAGACGTTATTCGTAGAATGAGTTTTACTACTGAAGATACTGCTGCAAGTTTTGAGTTGGATTCAAAGGGTTTCTATTTTTGTTCAGATGCTGAACAGCGAATCATAGAAAGCTTAGATTCTGGAAAGTTTATGGTGGTGATTAATGAGTCGAATGAAGTTCTAATGGTGATTAAATTTGTGGGTAGATTAACTGCCATAGTATTGAAAGATTTTATTACTAAATCAGGTCATTTTGTCCCCAAAAATACTATGATAACACCTGTATCTGAAGATATTCGAAGGCAATTGTACAAACTTCAACACACTGGTGTTAAGATTATTCGTTCGAATCAAATTACTGATCTTTGGGAGTATTCTCGGGCAGTTGATTACTCAAATTTTGATGACAAATCTACAAAAAGTTTAGAGGAAATTCTTGAGGAAATTAAAGTAAGAGCGTATAGTTTGTCTCACACTTCAACTAATCGAGCTAGAGTTGACGCACTCATTAAGAAAATTAAGGGAATATTTTTTTGATATTCTCTTTTTATTAATATAGTTTGTAGTACAATGCAACTATATGCTAATCTTCCTTGGAATTATCGTTTTTATCATTCTTATTTCCCTACGCCAGGTCAACCAATACGAGCGCGGCGTCATGTACACGATGGGGCGCTTCACCGGGATCGTCGGTCCAGGCTGGAGAGTTGTCCTGCCAATCTTTCAAAGCATGACTAAAGTGGATATCCGTACTCGAGCAATGGACGTGCCAAAACAAGAAACGATCACCAAAGACAACGTTTCCTGCAAGATGAATGCAGTGATTTACTTCAAGATTATCGATGCGGCGAGCGCTATTAATGAAGTGGAAAATGTAATCTGGGCGGTCTCACAACTGGCGCAAACCACGATGCGTCGGATTGCGGGCGAAGCAACCCTAGATGAACTCCTTTCAAACCGAGAAAAAATTGCTGCTCAAATCTTGCAGATCGTAGACGTGGCAACAGAGCAGTGGGGTGTCACAGTCGAGACCGTCGAGCTCAAAGACATTGAGTTGCCAGAAAGTATGGTTCGGACAATGGCAAAAACCGCTGAAGCAGAGCGCGAAAAGCGTGCCACTATCATTAACTCTGAAGGTGAAGTTATTGCTGCACAAAACTTGGCTCAAGCAGCTGCAACGATGGCACAAACTCCGGGTGCGTTGCACTTGCGCACCCTCAACTCGATCAATGACATTAGTTCAGATCAATCAAATACGGTCGTCTTTGCCGTGCCACTGGAAATCTTGCGCGCAGTTGAGGGTATGGGTGACTACTTAAAAAATAAGAAATAAGCGTTCGAACGATAGCTATTCAAATAGAACTTACTGCTCAATTCGCCGTCTCCTGCCTTTGCGGCCACCTTGTGAGTCTGCCCAAACAGACTTCGATTCATCATACAAAATCAGAATAGCTGGTACCAAAATCGTCAAGATAAATCCCCAAGGAGTCTTGATAAACTGCACCACATACCCAAACTTTGGAATGACGTAGACGACTTTGCCGATCACTTGCTCGAGTTTAATGGTGCCAGCATCAGCGGTTTCGTTGGCATCACCTTTGGTCGTCAAGGTAATTGGCTGACTCGTACCCACCTCGGTAACCCGGTGGGTGACCGTTCGTTCGTTGTCATCTTTGAAGGTAATGACGTCAGCTTTCTGGTATTTTTCCTGCTTTTTGATGATGATCATGTCGCCAGTCATGATACTTGGTTCCATCGAACCTGACTGAACGACGTAGCTGCGCCAAGAAACATTCTGGCGAAACCACAACACTAGTTGATAACTGAGAAATGCAAAAAAAGCTGTGATCAGTACGTAAAAAAAGAATGTTTTAATCCCAGCGGCAGTTGGCATGATTGTGGCTTCTCAGTTCAAGAGTACAACTCGGTTTCGCGTATGTTCCTGGCCTAGTAGCTCCTTAGTTATTTTGTCCTGGTAAAACTTGATTGAGATTGAATACTAAATCAAACAGTACGCTGTCACTCTGGACTTCATTGCCAAACTGACTGTTTTGAGTCGACCACTCCATAGTGAGGATCAAACTTTTGCCAGCCGGGATTGTGACAGTGCCAGCATTGTTCTTCCAAAAGGTTTGGTACTCATCGGCATTTTCAGTACTTAAATTACTAGAAAAAATCGTTCGTTCAGCTTGATTGGGCTCTGTAACTTTGATAGTGGTTAAGATTACGGCGCCCAACTCACCTTGGCCATCTCCAGGGGTGCCGCAACTGGTGTCCTCGAGGGATTCTGGTTCATTGCAGCCGTTTTCAATATTTTTGATGTTTTGTAGTTCAAATGAAAACTTACCCGGTAAGCTACCGACATTATTAATTGTCCAAGACTTGCCGCCCGATACAAGATTCTGGGCGCCAACGCCGTTTACTTGGATGCTTTCGGCTTGTTCACTGCCTGGTCCACCAACGGTCATATCGAGAGTTCCGACGACGAAACTACTCTCCTGTGAGGTTTCCCGATCAATAAACAGCGCTTGGGTAGCCATAAAACCAATTACCCCTACGAGCGATAGCAAAAATAAACTCTTTAGAATTCCCAAGTTTTTTAACATACAGTAGTTCCGACTTCTTCAATGTTGCTGCGCTTTTCATTTTCTCATATACTGCCGTTGCAAAGCTACACAAGACTTCATCAAACTTGCGTCGACTCTTTACTCGGCCCACGCTCCGGTACTAATGGTATTTTCCAGAGTTTCCGTATCAGAAAAAGAGTTGCCAGTCAGGGCAGTAGTAAACGTGAAGATAAACGAGCAGGTCTGGTTTTTGAGCGCGCCGTCAGTGTTATTAAACTTGACCACAAACACCAAGTCTTCCCAGTTTTCTTGTGCTGCAAGTTCACCTGCAAGCTGCAACTCGAGTAACTTCCCCGTATAAATTGGGGTCCATTCCTGCAGCACAACCAGATCCAAGTTCTGGCAGAGTGGGGCAGAGCCAGCCGTTTGTGCAACGCTGACAGAGTACGGAAATTCGAGGTTACCTGAGTTTTTAAGACGGACAGACTCAATCTGGAAGCCTGTTGGCACCATGCCGTTGACTGAAAAAAACAAGGTCTTGTTGGTTTGGTTGGCGGTATCCAGAGTAGAGAAGTCCAAAGTGGTGGCTACAAATGAGTTGCCAGAAACGCCTTCTTGGTCAAAGAGATCGGCATCGGTGAACTGTGAATACGCAGCAAAAACAGCCATCATAAATAGCAGAGATTTAACGAGTAGTCCGAGAGTCGCTTGTTTTCTCACAATTATTTCTGAGCATGTTTTTCGTCTTTTTTCTTAAATACTTCACCGCCAATGATTACAGCAAGCGGAATGGCGATGAGTAAAAAGAGGTTGGTTGGCTTTTGAGCATTTACCAGTACATAGCCAGCTTTTGGAATCTTGGCTTGAAACTTTCCTAAAATTTGCTGAGTTGCAACTTGTTTGGGATCTTCTGTTGTATTGTTGTCACCTTGGGTTGTGAACGTAGTTTTATCAGTACTAACATTACTTGCGATAATGCGATGGGTAATTGTCTGATTCTCATCATTTGTAAAGGTAATGATGTCTTGTAACGCGTACTTTTCTTGTGGTTTGATGAAGATGACATCACCAGTCATGATGGTGGGCTCCATTGAAGCTGTTTGGACAATAAAACTTTGAAACGGTAGGTTGGAACGTTTGCTACTCGATGCGCTGATAACAAAGCTGAGGATAATAAAGGCTCCGTAGCCAGTCCAAAATAGTATAGAGAGAGTTTTGAGAAGTATCTGCATATGCTGTAATAGTTTGTTCTGCGATTACTTAGTAAGTTTATTTACTGTGGCAAAACAATACGGAGGGTTTGCACCCTCCGTACGACTGTCCATTGTTAAATCGCGTCCGTATTCATACTTACGGAGTTACCTGGGTCAGGTTGAATTGAACCTCAAATGCTAAGGCATCACTTTGAATTTCATTGCCATAAGCAGTTGGGTCATTTGACCAGAACATCTTAACTTTCTTTGTTTCACCGGCTGGGATAGTAACAACACCAGCGTTGGTAGTCCAACTTGAAGCAAAGACGCCTTGATTTGCAGTTGCGAGCGTAGTAGTCGCAATTGCATCTTCTTCGTCATAGTCGCCATCGCTGTCGGTATCAATCTTGACGATAGCGGTGGTTGCGGCACCAAGTTCACCTTCGTTGTCAGCTTCACAAGCAGGCTCAGTGACGAGCTCTGGCTCATTACAGCCATTTTCGGTGTTGGTCACACTGTTGACACCAAACGAAAGTGTGCCTGGAACTGTTCCGGCATTTCGGATCGTCCATTCTTTTTCACCACTGTCTGTGCCTGTTGCGCCGACGTTTTCGACGGCAATACTATCGAAGGCAGTGCCGTTCTCGCCATCAACTGTCATATCTAAAGTTCCAGCAGCAATAGTGTTACTCGCTGAGGTCTCGGTATCCGAGAAGAGAGCTTGGGTTAGCGCGTAGCCTCCACCAACAAATACACCAATCACTACTAAAAAGAGCAGGACTTTTTTCTTCATTGTATAAACCTTTCTGTGTTTATATTATTATTTATTCAGTTGTTTTTCTGCGCACTCTATATATCTCTGCAGGCCAGTAGCTACTTATTATTACGATCCATCAATTAATTTTTCATAATTTGTGACGTCATAAATCGCAGTATGCTCTAGTAATAATTATGAAATTATTGCTTCACTAATAACAATACTGAATAAAGGAAGGTGCCGTCAAGTGGATACAATCATCTATAAATGCTATCAATTGCGATCAGGAAGTGGGTTTTTTGTGCATCTTTTTGTATCTAAAAAGCATGAAAAGAACTATTACAGCAATCAAAAACGCAGTAAAACCTACCCCAGATGCATTGATGGCATCGCCAGTAAGTATCGAAAACTGCCCAACTAGAGATCGTTTATTATCCGATGAGTCAAGATTAATGTCAGCACCCTCTGTGGCAATGATCTGTGCTCCAAGTACTTGTCCAGGGGGATCTAGGGAGGTTTTGTCACTACCTTCAAGCTGATCTGTGGCATCGACAGGCTTCGTTTGCGTGGGATCTCGATTCATAAAGACTGGATCTGATGACGGCCCTGCAGCACAAGAGTGATAAGGAGTAATTACAAAAAAATAATCCTTTTGTGGATGCAGACCAGTTACTGAATGTTGCTGAGTGTTTCCAAGGCTTGTATTTTCGTAGCGGCGACTAGTATCGGTTGTGGCGAAGCTAAGTTTGTAGTTGGTAGCTGTGGGAACGCTCGTCCACTGTACTGAAAGCGTGGTTGGGTTTTTTTGCGAAGCAATAGTGACGATTGGTTTCTCAGTCGGTGGTTTGATTGTACAGTCGGGCAGAGGAGTGGCTGAAGGTGAGGGCGTGAGTGTCGGGGTTGGAATTGGCTCTGTCGTACTTGGATCACAGGTAAAGATCAGGTGTAAATCGAAGTTAATTTTACTGCCTTGATACGAATTATGTGCAGAGTCTTTGAAGTATAGTTGCCAGTCATAGTCGCGACTGGTTTGTGCGTTGAGGGTGTCAATTGGCAAAGGTGTTGTTGTCGAAAGTACTGTTGCTAGATCATAACTGACAAGTTTTTGGCTGTTATAGAGCACGTTCAAAACAAGCTGGTTCTTCAGGTTTTGTTCGAGTTCATTGGCAGTTTCTGTGCCTCTAATTTTAATGGTACAACCTTCATTTTTACGTTGGTTGTGAACTTGGACAGATTTCTGAACAGACTGACCAGGGACCATGTTTTCAGCAGTAAAAAACGGAGTAGCACCCCCGACTTGTTCGCAGTCGGCCTTATTTTTGCAGATGATTTTTACAGCAGAATTATTGGCAGATGCGATGGTGGCGAAGAACGGCGCAATCAGTAAAGTTCCGACAAAAATCAACAACAGTACAAATGTGGTGAATGTAGTAAAGAATGAGGGTGGTTTGTACCGCACGATAGTTTGAGTATAGCTCAAATACGTACAACTGTTTGTTTGTGGTTTTGCCCTGGCAGATCTAATATTGTAAATTGAAGCAGCGTTTTTTTGTAAATTATTGTGCCACACCTTGCAAATACTTAGCAGACCAAGGGCGGTAGTTGGAAGTATAGGTGTTTTCGCTCACAACTTGGCCATCTTTATCTTTTATAACATGTTTGAAGCTAGCGCTAATTCCTGCGGCTGCCCAGTCTACTTGGACTGTTTTGCCAGGTGGAAGTGACGGATCGGGAATGTACTGCGCGGGAGGAGCAGGGCGGAAGTTCCAAGTTTTGTGGTCCACGATCTCGGTAGTTCGACCATCAGACATACCGTAAATCTCAAAGAACATGTATAAGTTTTTGCTGTCCGCTTCACCATACACTAGTAGGTGTTGATCGGTGTCGTTACGAAATCTAAAGTCTGTCTCACCTGAATAAACTGTCGCATCAATGCCTGGTTTGGTATCGAGTTCGTAGTAACTGACCCGGTAACTATGAGGAAGTCGGCGCGTTACATCTAAGCCGGCATTTAAAACAGCACGGAACAAGGTTGTACTCACCTGACAAACGCCGCCGCCATCGCCCAGCACCGTACGATTGCCTTGAATTACATAGGCTGATTTATAGCCAGTGCTAGCAGAAACATCACCAATTCGTTTATTGAATGAGTACTCTTCGCCAGGCTTTACGATCGTCATCGAGACGCGTTTTGTGGCAAGAGCTACATTATAGATACGATTGGGAATTGAGTGCGCGTAGTAACTTTCACCAAAGCCAATCCGTTCTTTGATGCCCAAGTCATTGAGGTCAGCGAGAGCTGTTTGCGGTGGTTGTTCAGCAAGAGGGAGTGGTTGCTCAACAGTTTTTTTCTCAGGATCAGTTGTGGTCTCAAACTCTTGAATAGCTTGTGTAATTAGGTCGGCAGTTTTTTCACGATCTAATGTTAAGCCATTACGTGGTGGCACAAACTTTGTAACAGCCAGTGTCGTTGCATCGTACTCAAACTCAGGTTCTTGTGGTGGGCGATTAACCTGAGTTTCCCAACGTTCCAAACTATCTATAATAGGTTGTTTCGCGACTCCTTCTGGAATCACCAAGTAACTCACGAGCTCCGTATCTCCAACGCTAAATGGAATGCCTTCTCTGGTGAAACTAATTGATTTACCAACCAATTTTTTACCACGATCCACAGCGACTGGAATCGCTACCTCACTCAATACTGCGCCAGTACTGGCCACTGGAGCTAGCAATTCATACTGGCCAGAGCGGTACGTTTGAGAAATTAAGGCTCTGGTTTCTTCCGTATCTATGGCGCGACCCATTTCACCGGGGAAAACAGTCAGTGTTGCTGGATTGTTGCTAGTAGCTAGTTGGATCTGTGGTGGTTTACTCGCAATATCCACCTTGCTCTGCATGATTTCTAAAAACTGGGTCACGGCAGCAGGGTCATACGTAATGTCGAGTGTTTTTTGATGATTGGTAAAGTACCGACGCAAGACAAAAAGTAATTTGGTACGAGTGTGATCCGCTCGAGGCACGCCAAGTAAGGGGAGGATTTCTCCATCAATATCATACTTAGCCTTAAGCTCTGATGAACTGGAAGCCACCGTAATATCGTCTACCCGAAGCAAGACTGTCTGCTCAGGTGGGTTAGAAAACTCTTTCTCTAAAACGGTTTTGGCTTCGTTTGCCGTCATGTTGCCAACGTCAATACCTCCAATAGTAGTATTCATCGGTAAATGGGATTTGGCATGGAAGTAAAGAAGGAGTAAAATACCAGCGATAAGACAACTAAAACCAGCTGCAGCAAATGAATACAGAGTTGCCTTTGCAGTTTTGGGGAAAAAAATAGTAAAATACTTGTTAGTAACCGACATACTGGTACTTGTTGTGATATCATGTAGTAAGTGAAAGAAATCAACAAGTAGTAGCTGTATTGTGTCAGAATTACCGCTATCGTTCCAGCAGTAATGTAAAGATTGACTTATGCCCGCGCCATTACCAAAACCTGCTACTCCTCCTGTAAAACCCGCTGCAAGTGGTCAAAATCAAGCACCTGCATCTACTCCTGCACGATCATCAGCTACTCCTGGAATGCCACCGCAAACACAACAAGCTCAACAGAATCAACAAAGTAAACCTACAGTACCGACTCCACCAATGAGCGCAGCTGCACCTGGTGCGCCCTCGCCAACTAGACCTACTTTACCTACCAGTTCTCCAGCACAGCCACCTCGTCCAGCCACACCACCTACTTCAGCAGCGCAACAAAGACCAGCCGCTCCGACTGGCCAACCAGTCCCATCACCTTCACAAAGTGCTGGCGCCCAAGCTCCTAGACCAGCTACTCCTCCAGTACAAAATCAATCTGTTCCAGCCGCACAGCAAAGACCATCAGCCCCGACTGGTCAACCAGCACCAGCACAGCCACCTCGTCCAGCTCCAGGTATGCCGACTAATCCAACTGCACCTCAAGCTCGAGCTGGTATGCCAGTTCCGCCAGCCACTGCAATGCCGCCGGCTGCACCAACTCAAAGTTCTGCACCTGGTGCGCCACAACAACCTGTCCGAATTCAGCAACCACCACAAACTTTAACGGCGCTTTCTTCAATGGCTAGTAATCGTTTGCCTTCAGGAGCTGCTGCTTCGGCTCAAGGACCTAACCCTATGGGTGGGGGAGCTGGAAAGCTAGCGCCAGCCCCAACGATGACTGCTACTCCACAAGGAGCAAAGAATCCACAAAACCCTCAAGATCCTCAGTTTGCACAGCCAAAGAAATCATTCATGAAATTTTTACCATTTATAGGTGGTGGCGTTCTGTTACTTTTAATTTTGGGTTTCGTGGCATTTCGCTTCTTAGGTTTGGGAGGTTCGGGAACAACGAGTGTTAGTACTACTCCAACGGGAGGCAACTCCGCCGGTTCAACTGCTAACCCAGGAGGAACTGGAACGACCGGAACAGGAACAACTAGTCAGCCTACAACTGGTGGTGCCAAAGTAACTCTCGAGTACTGGGGACTATGGGAACCAAGCGAGACGATGGCTTCAGTTATTCAAGATTACGAATCAAAAAATCCTAATGTAACTATCAAGTATAGTAAGCAGTCACACCAGGATTATCGGGTGCGTCTGCAGAATGCTCTGAACTCAGATAATGGGCCAGATCTTTTCCGCTATCATGCTTCATGGGTGCCGATGTTGCGAAGCCAATTAGCAGCGCTGCCAACTTCTGTGATGTCACCAAATGATTTTCAGAGCACTTTTTATCCAG
>CAYUES010000001.1:0-71290 GCA_964443885.1 uncultured Pseudomonadales bacterium | reverse complement strand
CAAAATTAAGAACTTGGTACTCAGAATGATTTTGCGGATCCAAAACAATATATTCATCTTTTTCTTTTGTAAATAATTTAATAACAACTCTCTCAGCACCATTTATAGGAAACAGACCATACCTTAAAATTGAGTATTCTAATTCAACACCAATACTATTTGTTTCATCAACTGTAAAAAGCTCTTTTGGAGTACCGCCTTCAAAGTATGCAAAGAACAATGAACTCTTTGCTGTTTCTACATCGTATTTACCGTTGCGATCATCACAAACAGATTGACCACTTGGAATATATTCCAGATTACTTAAGACGCCATTTTTCGCATCGTTGGTAACTACTGAAACTGCAGTTGATAGTTTAAGTCCGCATTTTTTCTCGATACCTCGCCAATCAGCCCAACAGAATTCACTAGTACCTTCATCAGTTTCTTTTAGAACTAGTAAGTCACTGCCTGACCAGGCTAATGGTCTTTCACCTACTTGATAACTACTATATGGCAAATCTACTAAGGTTCGTGTATTGAGATCTAAAACAGAAGACGTGGAGCCTTCATAATGACCAACATCAAATAGAATCTTCGATTTATCTGGTGAAAGCTTTAGCACACGCATAACTGAAGTAGTTGCTCGTTCTTTACTTTCATATACTAGCTGTATTGTTTTTGTTGCCAGGGTATAAATCCAAACTTTTGCATTACTCGTAATAATTATTTGAGTACCATCTTCAGACAATGAAAAACTTCTTAGGGCATCAAAATCAACAGCGAGATGAGGTCCTTCAATTATTTCAGAAGTTATATATGAGAATATTTCTTCATCAGTTTGTTCTGTCATGTTATACATGCGAAGACTAGTAATACCCTCAGGATCTTCATACGGATCTTTGCCAGCCATATACACTATTAATTTTGATGTTGGATAGTATTTAAACTCTGAAGTAGGCAGCGTTGGTTTAACTAGAGCTTCAAAAGCTTCAAAATTTCCTAACTGCAGATCAATTTCTTGTTTCAGCGTAGTCGGTACTGAAAGTTTTCGTGAAAGATCTAAGTTCGTTTGATTTTTATACTGCAGTTGACTACATTCTGCATCAGATAATTTTAGACGACCACTAATAGGTGAAATTTTTTGTGGTGGCGCAGAAATGGCATCTTCAAAAGAAGGAGACTTTTTTTTAAACTGAAATAAAATTCCACAAACCAAAAGTATTATACCCAGTACAACAGCTGATTTAATACGATTATTGCTGAAAAAATTTCGAGTTGGAGTTGTGGTTTCTTCAGGAGCACTTATTTGTTCAGTTTCAATAGGACTGATTGTTTGAATTTCTTGTTCAGGAGTACTAAGCATATGTACATTGTATATTAAATATTTAGTAAAACTAACTTGCTACTCTTTAATCAAAAGCAGTAAATCATCAGCTTTATCTTTAACTGAAGCAATAGTGTCTGTGACACCAAGGTTATAGTATTTTTTGCCTGCATTATTGTTTAGAAACTCAATAAACAAATCTACCTGAAGATCTCCAATTTCCATTTCAAGTTCATCTAGAAAATAAGCTTTAACTGAGTCTCGTAAATCTTGAAGTTGATCTGTGGAAAATTGAAATATTTGCTTTGATTTCATAGTAATTTTACTTTAATCGAACCAACTCACCTTTACGCATAACGATATTTTTGTAGTCCCACTGAATTTCACGCGCTTTTTTTAACCAACGTTTTAAGTCTGAAATGTTTACGTCAGCAACTGTTTTGTAGCGAGCTTCTGCGGCTTTGAAAGTGCCTTCTACTTTCAAACCTGTTTCATCAAATGATTGACCACTCCAGAAAAGTAGGCGGGGACCACTCTTTAATTTACTGTATCCCACGATCGGATTACCATCCAAAAACCAAACTGGATGAGCATGCCAAACTTTGTTTTCTGCTTCTGGCAGTTCTTGACTAATTACTTCACTGAGTAACTCACAAACTTCCTTGTCGTCACCAGGTAGAGAGTGGTTGTAAGCTTTGATGTCTTTGTGCATATCTGTTTATTTTACACGAAAAATTCAAAGTCTATGAATGCTATAATTTTAGAATGAGTAACGAAACAAAACGGCTATGGTTTAAACGTAAGACATATGGGTGGGGGTGGACACCTGAAACTTGGCAGGGTTGGCTCGTTACCTTTTTGTATGTGGGATTAGTAGCTGCTTTTTCCCTAACTATCGATGAAAATTCTCCAAACAGTGAAACGGCCTTTACATTTGGTTTACCAGTTTTATTCCTTACGGTGACATTTATTTGGATAGCCTATACAAAAGGTGAAAAGCCCAAGTGGCAATGGGGAAGAAAACACTAAGCTACTTAGTAGCTTAGTTCCGTAGTTTAAGAAACTTTGGGGTGGTATACCGGGCTCGAACCGGCGACCTCGTCCTTCACAGGGACGCGCTCTAAACCAACTGAGCTAATACCACCAAGAGTTGCAATTATACCGTATTTTGTTTTATTCGGCACCGTTATCAACAAACTATCAATCAACTGTGCGCCCACGGGGAATCGAACCCAGATTTGAGGCTTAGAAGGCCCCTGTTCTATCCGTTGAACTATAGGCGCGGATACGTCAGTATTATACCTGAAGGATCTAAAGAAGTAAGGTTGTCAATATTTTTGATTATAAAGGCTCTTGCACTGCACCTGAAACTCAAGTATACAAATTAAGAGAAGGATTTTTATGCAGATTACCGCTATCCAGTGTTACGAAATTATTGCTTCGGGAGGGTATCCTTCAATTGAAGTCAAAGTCACGGTTGAAGATGGCAGTGTTGGCCTCGCATCAGTACCATATGGGGCTTCAGCTGGCTCACACGAGGCATCGGTCTTGGTAGATGGAGATCAAGCACGATACAACGGCAAAGGCATGCTGCAAGCAATTCGAAACGTCCACGAAGAAATTGCGCCGCATTTGCTAGGTTTGGATGCCAATAATCAGAAACTAATCGATAAAACAATGATTGAGTTGGATGGGACACCGCAAAAATCACGCTTGGGTGGCAATGCCATCTTAGCTGTCTCGGTCGCCACCGCCCGTGCCGCCGCCAACTCACAGAAAAAACCCTTGTACCTGCATCTGCGTGACACCTTTCAGACCGGCGCAACATTTGAAGTGCTACCCCAACCAATGGCTGTCGTAATTGAAGGCGGGAAACATGCTGACCACTCAACTGATCTGCAAGAATACTGCTTTAGTGTATTAAAGCAAGGTTACCGTACAGAGAGTGTACGAATTATGTTGGAATGTTACCATGCGTTGGCTAAGATCTTGCAAGAAAATAACTTATCTACCAATGTTGGGAATGAAGGCGCTTTTGCACCAAGCGGTATTACTACCAACGAAGCACCATTTTCATATATGCTCCAGGCAATTGAAAGAGCAGGGTATCAGGCTGGTGTAGACGTGGGTTTCTCGATTGATGCTGCTGCCAATGAGTTTTACAAAGATGGCATGTATCACTTTGCTTTGGAAAACCGAACACTTTCACCAACTGAAGTGATTGAGTACTTCCAGACATTATTAGAAAAATATCCAATTGTGACTTTAGAAGATCCGCTGCATGAAGATGACTGGGCAAGCTGGCAAGTCTGCAAACAGATGTGCGATGCGCACCACGTCCCGTTGATTGGTGATGACGTCACCGTTACGAGTGTGGAGAGACTACAGAAAGCTATTGAACTCCAAGCAATCTCGAGTATCCTAATTAAGCTCAATCAAATCGGTAGTGTATCTGAAACTATCGAGACCTGCATGCTGGCGAAGCAACATGGCATGAGTACGATTCCGTCACATCGTGGTGGTGGGGAAACAAACGATACTGCACTGGTTGATCTAGCCGTAGCAGTTGGTGCCATTTACATAAAGGTGGGGCCAACAAGAGGCGAGCGTGTAGCTAAATACAACCGTCTACTCGAGATAGAGCGTGAGTTACACATCCAGAAACATGGGTAAAGTGCGGCTGTATTGCACTATCAGAGCGATTGGCAGACATCTTAATTGACTGCCAATATAGCATATCGGCTACTTTCCTTGATATATCAATCTAAATATTGGCTAGTTCGCGCGTGAAACGTACTCGTGGGTAGCGGTGTCGATAATAATTTTATCGCCTGTTTTTACAAATAAAGGCACCAAGATCTTCATTCCTGTCTCAAGTTCAGCTTCTTTGCGAGCATTACCAACAGTGTTACCTGCGACAGCTTCTTCTGCATAGGTGATAGTCAGCGTAACTTTTGGAGGCAGACGCACGCCAATTGCTTTGTCATCGTAAATTACTACATAGACAGATGCTTCTGGAGTAAGGAGTTGAATATCTTCTGCAACTAAAGCGATCGGGACACTCATTTGATCAAAGCTGCGGTTATCCATGAAGACCGCTTCGGTATCGTCAGCATACAAAAACTGCATCTCAGTATTCATCACGTCGATTTCTTCGACTGATTCAGTAGATTTAAAAGTGAATTCAAGCGAGTTACCAGTTTTGATATTACGCATTTTGACGCGCATAAACGCAGAGCCTTTGCCAGGACTCATAAAGTCAGTTTTGGTAACTTGGTATGGTTCATTCTTGAAAAGAAGATACATACCTTTTTTGATGTTGCCGCCGTTAATTGTCATAGATCCTTTTGAATTGAAGCAAGCGATATTGTACCTGATCGAGATAGATTCCAAAACAGCTAAATATCTAGGGCTATCTGTGCCACTTGCACGTTAAGCATTACAAAAAATTGAATTGATACTTTATAGAGAATCAACTACTTGGCTAGTTCAAAAATATCATCAGCAGGGAAGAAGAGCACTTCGGAAATTTCTGAAGCATCTGCAAAAAGCATTACTAATCGATCCACACCCACCGCAATCCCACCACAGCGCGGGAAGCCTGTTTTGAGCGCATCAATAAACTGCTGATCAATCTGCCATGCATCTTGAGCATTGGCGCGGCGAGTCGCTAGTTGATTGGTAAAACGTTCTTGCTGTTCTTGCCAGTCAGCAAGTTCAGAAAAGGCGTTACCGAGTTCTAAGCCACCCAAGTACAACTCAAACCGCTCTGCCAGTCGTGGATCTTCTGCTTTTTTCTTGGAAAGTGCGGCTTGGCTAGCAGGATAGTCGTACAAAAATGTAGGTTTTGTTTCACCCAGGTGTGGCTCGATTTCATTGAGCATGATTTGATAAAACGCATCGTCGTAGCTAGTAGTTTCGGTAACTGAGTAGCCTTTTTCTTTTGCTTTCGCTAGTAAAAGTGCTTCGTCTAACAGTTCATCTTTGCTCACCTGAGCATATTTTTCAAAAGCCTCGGGCACACTTAGTCGCTCCCATGGACCACGCAGATCGTAGGTGGTACCTTTGAAAGTCAGTTGCAGATCACTTTCAGGCAGAACCTCTACATCATATGCATGTGCCAGTTTCTTCTCACGTAGAGCAGTAATATAGGTGTGGAGGAAGATAAATAAGTTTTCACAGTCAGTCATGATATCGCGGTAGTCAGCTTCGACACGATACCACTCTAGGATTGAAAACTCAGGATTATGTCTGGAACTGACAGGTTCGCCATTACGAAAACTCTTGCAGATCTGGAAAATATTTCCTGAACCTGCTGCAAGTAACTTCTTCATCATAAACTCAGGACTGCCATTTAAGTAGCCAGTAACTGAGTAATCGTTAGCTTTGTGAATTGTTTTGAAAAGTTCAATTGTTGGCTCTGGATCTGGATTGGCTACAAAAAGAGGCGTTTCGACTTCTCTAAACCCGCGCAACTTAAAAAATGCACGAATGCCATCATTTACCCACTCGCGCATGAATGCTTTAGATGTGTCTTTCATAACGTGGGATTATACAACAAAGATATCTGCAACAGAGACCTGAAAGAAGTCTTGTACTACTTTGACTACACCTGGCAATTTTTGTAGTGACCCTTCAGGCAAGTTGCTAGAGATTCCAATAATATTTCTCGAGCCGGCCGCAAATCCTGAGATAACTCCAGATGGAGAATCTTCAAAAACCGCACAGTCACTTGCTGCCAGACCCAAGTTTTTAGCACCCAGGATGTACGGATCTGGAGCTGGTTTATTATTATGCTTTCCATCGTTATAAATAACCTTTTCAAACTCGAACCACTTCTCAAATGGATAGGTTTTAAAGTAGCTAATAACGCTACTTTCGCGTGCTGAAGTAACAATAGTCATAGGAACACCATGAGCTTGCAGCTCATCAAAAAACAACTCAATACCAGGCATTAAACGATATAATGATGTGTCTTTAGAAAGCTCAATAATAATTGCTCTTTTTTCATCATCTAATTGACGGAGCTCATCTTCACTCAGCTTGCCCTCAGTTATCCAGTGAAAAACTTCCAATGTTGGAATACTCAAAACATGCTCAACCATTTCTTGATCAGTAATCGGCTTTTGTCGTATTTTTTGAGAGAGAATTTTCCATACTTCTTTTTGCAATAAGTAGTCGTCAATAATTACTCCATTGCAATCAAAAAGTGCTCCAGTCGGTTTTGCCATATATAGATTATAATACGACTTGGAGAAAGATCTATGGCATCAATCAAATTACATGTCTTTATGGCACACGCAGGCGTCGCATCACGTCGGGCTAGTGAAGATTTGATCGCAACTGGCAAAGTCCGAGTCAACGGTGAAGTCGCGCATATTGGCCAACGTATCGAGCCAAAGAAGGACAATGTCTTTGTCGATGGCAAACCAATTAAAGAACCTGAGCACAAACGCTACTTCCTAGTCTATAAACCACCCGGCTATGTTTCGACCACTTCAGATGAACTAGGTCGTCGGTCAATTTTACGACTTCTGCCAGAAATTTCCGAGCGTTTATATCCAGTTGGCCGTCTGGACTTCGAAAGTGAAGGCCTAATGCTGCTCACCAACGATGGCGACTATGCCTACAAATTGACTCATCCAAAGTTTAGAATTCCTAAAACCTACGAAGCAACCGTCAATGGTCAACCAACCTACAAAGCGCTTAATCTGATGCGCGCAGGTGTAAAGCTTAAAGAAGGTTTTACTAAACCAGATGCGATTGAAGTACTTGAAGAAGTTGGTAACAAAACTATTCTTTCGATGACGATTCACCAGGGCTACAACCGCCAAGTGCGCCGCATGTTTGAGCGGATTGGCTATGAAGTCGTGAAGTTGGTGCGAGTTAAGTTTGCACACTTTACGATCGCTGATTTGCACGAAATGCAGTACCGCGAACTCGAGCGCAAAGAGCTTGGTTTTTTGAGTGTGTAGTTCCACTAGATATCCAGAACTTTGCTATACTGCAGTAGATGAAGTTTCTATTTATACTTTTGCTATTTTCCAGTCTGTTTTACTTAGGTAGTTTTTGGTACTTACGATATCGATTGCAGTTCAATTTACATACTCACCATAATAACTCTAAGTGGGAGAAAACGGAAAACTTTTCACCCACAACTGAGTTTGTAACCACGAGCGACAATAAAAAAATCGCGTATTGGTACGTTCCTGCTTCAGAACCGAAAGCAGTAGTAATTTTGGTTCACGGCTACAGTAATCCAGGCGGAAAGACCGCTATGATCGATCAAGTTGAGTACCTGCAAAAAGCTGGCTACTCAACAGCTTTACTTGATCTACGTGGCTATGGCGAGAGCGAAGGGAACCGGATTAGTTTGGGTGTACACGAATGGAAAGATATTGAAGCCGTCTATGATCACTTGCGCAGTTTGCCAGAAAACAAAGACAAAAAGATTGGCTTTCTCGGTGTTTCAATGGGCGCAGTTTCTTCAATTATTACCGCTGGTCAAACTGGCAAAGGCGACTTTGTGATTGCATCGGTGCCATACTCAAACTTTGATTCACTTTTTAGCGTACAACTGCGTCACGAAAACTTGACACCAACAATATTTTTGCCGATTATGAAACAAGCAGCCAAAACAGAAATTAGCCAAGACTATCAAGAATTTACAGCTGCCAAGAACATTGCTAAAATTTCTGCAAAAACTGGGTCTGAGGTGCCCATACTTTTGATGGCTGCTACTCAAGATGACGTCGTGAATGGAGCAGACGCCAAGACTTTGTACGACTTAGCCAACCAACCAAAAGAGTACTGGGAAATTGAGAGTCGCCATGACATTCACTACTTTCATCCAACTGAGTTTGAAGAACAGGTGCTACAGTTTTTGGAGAAGTATGTAGCAGGCGATGATAAGTAAGAGATCTCAAGCTTTAACAGCCTACCGTGGACTATACTTTTTCGAGCCAGATAGATTTTTTAGTAAAAGAGTATCTATAGAGCAGCACACTTAGATAACCAAAAGCCACCACTGCGCCCAAGCAAAGTATTGGATACCACTTGCCGCCAGTGTACTGCACTTCAAGTGTGCCGTTGCCTGGAATAACAGTCGTGATCAAACCGTTTTCACCTTGAGAGTAGGGAAGTGACACTCGGTTAGTAGCGCCTTCGGCCTGCCAGATCAGTTCATATCCAGCATAAAATAGCCGTGGCAACTCAAAAACAGTTTCCTTCGACTCATTATTTTCAATCTTGGCCAGTAAATATGGCGTTTCGTTGGTCTGAATCGTAGCTGAAGGAGTTGCAGTTTCAATATTTGTCAGTGGTAAGAGGTTATATGAGCGAGCATCAAACTCATAAAACTTGTCTTTGGAGCGCACTGGGAGGTACTCATTTTCAACTCCCATTGCTTGAATAATCGAGTGGGTGGTGTAGTCAATTGTGCCTAGTTCATAGAGTTCATAGTTATTAAATCTATATGTGTACGCAACAATTAAAATACCCAACGCAGACAGTAGAACTAGGGTTTTTCGTGTTACTTTTCGTATCAATATAAATGGTAGCGCAATTAATAAAGATACAATTGGTGTTGCCTCCAAAAGCAGTCGATGCGGGTACTGAATATATGCAAATTGATGCGGTAAATAAATCCAAAATGCTCGTATCGTCACCATACCGAGCAGTAAGATAAGTAAACCAATCAATGTATACATAAATTGTGGTTTCTTTAAGGTTTTACTGATCGGTTTTATCAACAAAACAAACACCACAAAAAATACCAGATTAACTATATTGAAGAGCGCAAAAAGATTTCGGATCTTGAACTCCCATACAGCAAACTGAATATCAAATAACGCTCGGAAACTAATGGTATTAAAGCCCACAGATTCAATATTGAATGGATAGTCTGGACTATAAATGATGTGCGTCTGTAGCAGTTGTTGCTGGAGTAATAAGCTCCAGAAAGGGCTGGTCATAACGCCAATCATAAGGCCTGCTGCTAGCGTACTAAGGAAGGCAGCTTTTTTCTTTTTTACAAAAAAGAAGTTTACAGCTAGCGCCAACATAAAAATAATAAAACTGAAAAACGCAGTGATGAGGTGTGTCCAAGCAATCAGCGTCATGCTAATCACGAAAGTGAAGAAGAAAGGAGCAAACTTTTCTTTAGTGAAGTAGTACAAACTTAGTAACAAAATCGGCAGGAAAACAAAACACAGACTTGAGCTCATCCCACCGCGCCAGTAGTAGTCCATTTGGAGGTACGGAGCAGAGAGATATAACAAACTGGCAAAACTTGCATACACCATGTTGTTGCTGATTTTCTTTGCAGCGTAGAACATCGTGGCACCACTACCAAAAATCGTGAGAAAACTAAATAGACGTATCGCAAGAATGGTTGAGTTTATACCAACCTGTGCCATCGAAAAAGAAATCAAAGCAGGTATAAAATGCGAGAGTGGTGGATAAAAAAGATGCGAACCGTATCCATAATCATGCATAATCAGCGGTGAAATACTAAAAGAAGCAAGCGATGTATGTTCAAAACCAAACTTAATTTGAAGTGCAAAGATATTTCCTAGATGAAAAAGTAGATCGTACCCTTTCGGAACCATAACCGCCCTCAAGTGGGTGCTGTAGATAAATGAAACGAGCGCCAGCAGTGCGAGGCAAAGCAATGTGTTTTTGTGTTGTTTTATGAAAGCAACAAGCGAGGGAACAAAGGAATTCATAAAAATATTGTACTATAAGTGAGCGGGTGAAGGGAATCGAACCCTCGTCACCAGTTTGGAAAACTGGAGCTCTGACCATTGAGCTACACCCGCACTTGTTAGTATCCCATATTTTACTGCTACTTTTCAATTCGCGCAATTTGACGTTGGTGTTTGAACATCGTGGCAAATGCAGTAGCAAATAATAATCCCGTGGCCAAAAAGACGCCCGAGAATGAGTAACCAGTGATAAAACCCGCCAAGAGTGGGCCAATAATTTGCCCGAGCGCCACATACGACTGATTAATTCCCAAGATCACCCCTTGTTGATCAGCATCTACCGACTCTGAGAGCAAACCTGATAACAAAGGCATCGCAGGCGCATTTGTAATAAAGAACAGGAACGAAAGTGCTGCAAAGACCTCGAAACTATGGGCAAAGAAGAGGATTGCCGAAGTGAGAGCAGCCAACAGCAAACTATAGGTAATGATGGTTTGCTTGGATTGTATGATTTTCAGTAAGTACCCCACCCCAAAGGCTTGCATAATAATGCCGAGCAATCCAGTAAAACTAAAGAACAGTCCAATCTGGAATGTCGTCAGATTCAAGACATCATTGGTGAGTGCCTGAGTCCCGAGGATAAAAGAGTTGAAGGCGAGTGAGACAAACAAACTTGCAATAATAAACGTGCCAACAACCGGTTTTTTTAGTGTTGAAATCATTTCTCCAAGATTAAAGATTGGTTCCTTGCGTTCGTGCGTACTAATTCGAGCTGGTAAACTTTCTTCTAAGTAGAAGTAGCCAAAGACAGTAGCTACGATTGCTAAAACTCCCGCAAAAATAAATGGCGCACTGAGTGAATATGTACTTAAAAATCCACCAATTGCTGGCCCAATTAAGAAACCAAAACCAAATGAGGCTCCAAGCATACCAAAGGCTTTTGCACGGTCTTTGCCAGATGTAGTGTCAGCAATTACCGCTTGTGCTACTGAAATATTACCTCCCGTAATACCGTCTAAAATGCGGGCAACGAAGAGTTGCCAGACTGTAGTGGCCAATCCAAACATAATTAACGAGATTCCTGTCCCAAATAAACTGAGTAAGAGCAGTGGACGGCGGCCGTACTGGTCGGAAAGGCGACCAATTATCGGGGTAGCGATAAATTGGAATAATGAAAATGAGGCAAAAAGTAAACTCAAGCCCACAGGGCCAATCCCAAATCGCTCCGCAAAGGGATAAAGTAGTGGAATGATTGTGCCATACGAAAGCGCATTCACCAACATTAAGACCACCAAAAAGGTGAGTGTTTTCTTTGATTTATCAATCTTCATAACTAATTTCTGTAGAAAGCCGACTCTACGTGTCTGGGCATTTTCCCAAGCCTTAGATTATATACTATTTTTCGCGAAGAGAGTGTTATAATTGCATACGTTGTAATGTAACAGTTGCACAAGCCTCGATGGCGGAATTGGTAGACGCGTCAGACTTAAAATCTGATGACCTCAAAAGTCGTGTGGGTTCGATTCCCTCTCGAGGCACGTTGTTCAATAATTCCAAAAGTGATAATCATCACTGGCTCAAGACACATACTTGGGATAGAATATCGTAACAATCGGGGAGTAGTTCAGTTGGCTAGAATGCGCGCTTTGGGAGCGTGAGGTCGCAGGTTCGAGTCCTGTCTCCCCGACACTTGTATCATCAATTTTCCATTTTCATCAGCAGATACAGTGATTTACATCCTGTATAATACTTTCAATGACAATAAAAGATGCAGAAAAGTGGAATGGTGGAGCACAAAATTTTCACGAAGCAAAAGAAACAAAAAAATTTGATCTGACCTTTGAAGAAGCTGCAGAACTACCTGTTTTTAAGAGGTTGATTGATGAAGTAGCGGGAAGAACAGTTGTAGATTTAGGTTGTGGAGATGGGTTTGTAGCAGTACAACTTATAAGCGCTGGTGCTATTGTAACCGCAGTAGACGGCTCTGAGGTCCAACTAGAAAAAGCTAGAGAAAAACATCCTGATTTACCAACTCAACTTGTTGATTTGAATGAACCACTTCCTTTTGCAGATCAGTCTTTTGATATTGCGATTTCTCGCTTTGTTTTAATGTATGTTGAAAATTTGTCTGGTTTAGGAAAAGAAGTTGCTCGTGTTCTCAAACCCGGTGGCAAGTTTGTTTTTACAGTTGTGCATCCCATGTATCCATATTTACAAAAAATGTTGCGTGCAAATTCACGATACTCTGGGCTCACTACCTATGGAGAAGACGTAAAAGGTGAAATAGAAATGGCAGGAAAAATGTTTCCATTTTATTTTAGACCAACTCGTAGTTACTTACAGCCATTTATAGAGGCAGGATTACAACTACAAAATTACCAAGAAATCACTCCTACTGAAGAGTTTTTAGGAGAAAACCCTCAATTTGAAAGAATGAGAGGAAAAACTGTCTACTTGACCTTGGGGTTTGTTTTGCCAAAAAATGAGTGATGCAACTTCTTACTTATTATGTTTGTAGTGCAGCCCGTGGTGGTTTTTGGGTAATCTTTATGACTTTGATGGTTGAACCACCGATCACTCCGTGGTTAACTCAGAAACTAGGAATTGCCGTGCCGATTAAGAGTTAGATAATGGATACTCAAAAATTTCAAAAATTCATCAGATCTTGGTACTTTCACCATGGGCGACATACGTTGCCTTGGCGTTTGACTCGTGATCCATACCATATTTTGGTTTCTGAGTTGATGCTCCAACAAACTCAAGTCGAGCGGGTGATTCCTAAGTATCTTGCATTTATTGAAAAGTTTCCAAGTACAAAAGTTTTAGCAGCAGCTCCTTTGAGCGAGGTTTTAATTATGTGGCAAGGCTTGGGCTACAACCGTCGCGCAAAGTACGCACTTCAGTGTGCTAAAGCGGTTGAAGAAACGTACGCTGGCCACTTTCCACAAACAGAGCAAGAGCTTTTGGAACTTCCTGGAATTGGCCCATACACAGCCAGTGCGATCTGTGCGTTTGCGTATGATCAGCCAGTGGTTTTAATCGAGACAAACGTCCGAACAATCTATCTCTATCACTTTTTTCCACTCCAAGAGAGTATTACGGATACAGAACTGCTGGCACACATACAAGAAACCGTGGATGAAGAAAATCCTCGAGAGTGGTACTGGGCGTTGATGGACTATGGTAGTTACCTGAAGAAAATTTTGCCCAACCAAAATCGGCGAAGTAAACAGTATACTAAGCAAAGTAAGTTTACTGGGTCACTGCGCCAAGTACGAGGTGAGATTATTCGGTTGCTGACTCAAGAAAACAGGCAGCATACTAGCGAATTAATAGAAAAATTGCGGTCAAACCCGGAGCATTTTAAGAGTGCACTCGATCAGTTACTAGATGAAAAATTGGTCGTTCAAGATTCTGGATATATTTCGTTAGCTGAGTGAATAAATAAGTAATCTTAAAATTTTATGAAGTATACAGTACTAGCACTTGGGGGCACATTTGATCATTTTCATGCAGGACATCGGGCTTTTCTGAAGTACGCTGCCAGTCTGGCGGAGCA
The DNA here is from genome assembly GCA_964443885.1 of uncultured Pseudomonadales bacterium. Taxonomy (GTDB): domain Bacteria; phylum Patescibacteriota; class Microgenomatia; order UBA1400; family PJMF01; genus OMIS01. The sequence goes on along the minus strand of CAYUES010000001.1, from coordinate 57,720 downwards.
GCTGGTTATCGGTCTGACTAAGCCAGAGATTACCCTTCATAAAGATTTGTATGATCAGCTGGAGCCTTATGATGTGCGTGAAAAAGCAGTCGCTGATTTTTGTAAGGATCAGAATATTTCTTGTGAGATTACAGCCTTAACAGACGTCTATGGACCGACTACTTCTGATGCTCGTATCGAAGCACTTTGTGTAACTCCTGAGACAGTGACAGGTGCAGAAGCTATTAATAATAAAAGAATCTCACTTAGTTTGACTGCACTTCATGTTGAGAAAGCGCCACTTTTATTTGATGAAGTCGGCGAAATAATCTCGAGTAAAAGAATCAGAAAAGGGCAAATCGATCGCGAGGGAAACGTCTATAAAAATATCTTTGCAAAGAATTTGAAATTGACTGAGCGACAGCGCAGTTATTTTTCTAAACCACACGGCACGATTGTGACAGAGCCAAGAGAAAATCAATCATCTGCAATTATCTGTTTGGTCGGTGACTCAACTTTTGAGACATTTTTTGCAAATAATTGGCAGTACACTGCGGCGATCATTGATTTTAAAAAGAAGCGAGTAGAGTATCAGCCTTCCAGTAAACTGCTGGATCTGATTCAAGTCAGGGCGACTAATCCTGCAGGTGAAATTACCGTGGAGTTGGTAGCAAAAATTGAAGAAATTTCAGAAAAAAAATGGCAGCACCTTCTGGTTATGGGTGAAGAAGATCTAGCGGCAGTAGCAGCAGTTTTATTGTTGCCGCTCGGTAGTTTGATTTACTACGGCCAGCCAGACGTGGGAATCGTCGAAGTACTAGTCACCGAAACCATAAAGAATGATTTTTATTCAGTACTTAAGAATATATAACCAGTAAATTACTACATAAGTCATTTGATTTTCCGACTTTCAGAGTTGCAGACCACAGCACCAGTAAACCCGAATCTTTTCCAAAACAAAAAAACCTGTTAGAGTGTAGCTATGTCGCTTGCCACAGATCTACGCCCACACTCTCTTGATGACTATATCGGTCAACAGCACTTGATTGGCCCTGGTAAACCAATTCGGGTTGCTTTAGAAAAAGATCAGTTGTTTTCGATTATTTTTTGGGGACCACCGGGCGTCGGTAAAACTTCATTAGCACGAATTATTGCCAAAACTCAAAATCGTGAGTTCTATGAACTCTCGGCAGTCTCTGCAGGCAAAGCTGACATCCGCGAGATCGTCAATGAAGCAGCTGCACGCAAAAATTCTTTACTTGGAAGCATGGATCTTGCACCCGTACTTTTCTTGGATGAAATTCATCGATTCAATAAAGCCCAGCAAGATTTTTTGCTTCCCTATGTTGAAACGGGCGCGATTCTTCTGATTGGCGCGACCACTGAAAACCCAAGTTTTGAAGTTATCTCAGCATTACTTTCGCGAACTAAAGTCTTTACGCTCAAACAACTTCAAACTGAAGATTTAGAACTTTTACTTACAAAAGCGTTGCTTTTCTGGGAAAAACAAACGGGTGTTACACCGACAGTCACCGATGATGCAAAAGAATGGTTACTCAATTATTCCTCTGGAGATGGCCGCAAACTGTTGAATGCGGTTGAGCAAACTTTGACTTTATACGAAACAATTACCATTGAAACATTAAAAACAACGATCCAATCCAACTTCATTAAGTACGACAAAAAAGGTGAAGAGCACTACGACACGATTAGTGCTTTCATCAAGTCAATGCGTGCTAGTAATGTGGATGGAGCTTTATACTACTTGGCACGGATGGTTCATGCCGGAGAAGATCCATTATTTATTGCGCGCAGAATGGTGATTTTTGCGAGTGAAGATATTGGCTTGGCGGCTCCCACTGCACTGGTCGTAGCTAATACAATTTTTGAAGCTGTTCATCATGTGGGATATCCTGAAGCACAGATTAACTTGGCACACGGCGTTGCGTATTTATGTCGCTGTAAAAAAGATCGCAGTGCCTATGATGCATACTTTGCAGCACTGCGCGATGTTGAAGGGCTTGGTAATTTACCAATTCCGATGGAGCTACGCAATGCGCCAACTTCTTTGATGAAAGATCTGGGGTACGGTAAAGGCTACGAGATGTATCCTGAAAATACTTCATTACTACCTGATAAATTGAAAAAGAAAAAATACTTTACTCCCAAAACGGCTACTGCGACTCACAAGTCAGATCCATCAAAGCTGACAGAATCAGAAAATTCTGAAGCTGAAAAAGAAGAGTAGTACACTTTGACGCTACGCTTTATGTAAGTTACTGGTTGTAGTATGTCTCGATGGAACTCGAATCGGCCTTGTACAAGTACTTCAGCTATTCTGCGTTTCGCGGACAGCAAAAAGAAATAATTTCCAAGATTTTAGAGGGCAAAGACACAGTGGCTTTGCTGCCAACTGGGGCAGGTAAATCGATTTGTTTTCAACTTCCAGCCTTACTACTCCCGGGTCTAACTCTAGTGGTCACGCCACTGATTGCGTTAATGCAAGATCAAGTAGACACACTGTTGCGCAAAGGCATCTATGCCACGTATATTTCTAGCACACTTTCGCAAGATGAAGTGAATGCGCGAATCCAACTTTTAAAGCTCAACAAGTATAAATTACTGTATATCTCACCAGAACGCTTGCAACAAAAACGCTTCACCAAACTTTGTCGCAAACTTACGATTTCACTCATCGTGATCGATGAAGCACACTGTATAAGTGAGTGGGGGCATGATTTTAGGCCGCCGTATCTATCAATTCATAGATTTATAAGTAGTATTGCGAGCGTAGGGAAACGACCAACCATTGCTGCTTTTACCGCAACCGCTACCACCAAAACTCTGGTGGATATTCAAAAATCACTACAGTTAGTGAAACCGGTATTTTTCAGACAGTCATTCTTTAGATCAAACTTGCATATTCGAATTTTCAAGACAGAAAGCAGGCAAATTCAAGAAATAATGTTGTACTTTTTACTAGAAAAGCATTCTAACGAAGCAGGAATAATTTATGTCAGTACACGCAAAGCAGCCGAGTATCTTAGCGAACTACTCCAAGAAAATCTGCACGGAAAAATCAAAGTAGGTTGTTATCATGGTGATCTCAAACCGCAACAACGCCAGTACATTCAAAAGTTATTTATGTCGAATCATCTGGACGTAGTTGTCGCTACTTCGGCATTTGGCATGGGCGTCGATAAAAGCAATATTTCTTTTGTCATTCATTATCACTATCCAAGTAGTCTTGAAGCATACTATCAAGAAATCGGGCGCGGTGGCCGTGGCGGAGAGGCGGCCTACTGCTACCTACTGTTCAATAGTAAAAATGAGCGGATTCATCTGGGTCTGGCGGAACAAATAACATCAGCAGAAGACAAGAAAAATAAAAGAGCGAAACTTAAGAAAATGCAGAACTATGCGTTGAGTACAAACTGCCGGATGATCACAATTTTGCAGTACTTTAATGAAGAAAGCCAAGATCTTTGTCAGAACTGTGATAGTTGTGAGCTTACTTTAATACCTGAAAGCGCTGCAAAAAATACCTTATTTTCGAGATTATTTTGCACAGTTGAGCAACATACCAGAATCAAAAACTTGGACAGTCAACGCAAAAATCTCAAGAAAAAACTCCAGCTTTCATCAGTTGCCGAAGTGCTGACAGATGCGCAGTTACTGATGCTTGCGGCACTTCAGCCGCAAACTCCCGAAGCGTTACGGGAGTTGCCTGGCTTTGGGTTAGGCTGGCAGCAACAATGGCTTACCCATTTTCTGCCAGGTAGTGATAAAATAATAGTATAAATCAGATGTAAAGGTTTCATGACAATTGAAGAACTACTCGCTGAGTACAAAAAAATTTCTACAACTTTAAACACCAAGTGGCCACTGCAAAATAAAGAGCATCGTACTTTTGCACGAACGATGAAGATTGTGGAAGAACTGGGTGAGCTTTCCGACGAAATCCTCACTAGTATGAATCTACAGCGCGACTCTAAAATTGCTAAGTTCTCTCAACAAAATATTGCTGACGAGTTTGCAGATGTTTTAGGTTCGTTAATTTTGCTTTCGATTGAACTCGATATTGATATTACCGAAGTAATGAAGCGAAAAATTGCGCTTACTAAAGAACGCTTTGGGATGGATGATCCAAGCAAAGACCTCGAGCTTGAGTAATAACTTGCACAAACTTTCAGCTACGGCTGCACTTGATCACAACCTCGCCACAAACCTTGATTACTTTCGCGTGCTACAGTCTCCGCTTCATCTAAGAACTTCTGATACTTAACATCTGGTGGATACGCTGAAGCTACTGCATATCCATCTAAAACCAGACTTTCATTGAGTAAAGTGTCACCAATCCAGACATAGCGCAGCAACCTGCCATAGCGATCCGTTTCGTTGACGTCCTTTTCCAAGTTGACTACTTTTCCTAAGAGAAGTGCTGTATTTTTCTCGGCTGCTTCCTTGCCAAAACACTCAACACCTTTCTGCGGGTGTTTGGTTTCAGGTGTATCAATCCCGATGTATCTGACAGTTTCGCCACTTTCCAACTCAAACGTATCACCATCAATTATTCGAGTCACAAGAGCCGATTGGCTGGCTGTAGGCGGAGTTATTTTGCCACTACTGGTAGCTGTTGTTTGAGGTTGCGCAATAAGGTTGGAGTTAGAATTAGTAGCTACTTCAGTCTGATGAAGCAGCTCACTCGCTTCTTCTAAAGCCTTGGAAACTGTCGAGAGATCAGCTTGTGTGACTTTATTGGAAGTAAAAATACTCAAGGCCAAAACCAGCAGCGTAATAATGGTAAACCAACCAGAAGATTGTAGTTGTTGTTTAGTCACCTTACTACAGTACAAGTTTTATGGGAAATTTAAAGTGGCTCTGCACATTGCAGCGGAGCACAAAAACCACACACACTAACTACAGCTCGAGGTGTTGATACAACTCACCATCACTAAAGCCGCGTTTGCGGTAGTACTCGCGCGTGCCAATCGCAGAAATGACTGTAAGTTTCTTAAACTCAGCTTCTTTTGCAATTTCCTGTGCTCGTACTAATAACTCTGAGCCAAGCCCACGATGTTGCGCAGTATCTGAGGTGCGAGTTCCCAGTTTCACCAAGTCACCATAAACGTGGACTTCTCGAATTAAAGCTGCAGTTGCCAGTTCAGGGATGAAAGCCGCCTCTTTAGGCAGGCTCAAGCGTAGGAACCCAATAATTTGATTCGTCTCGGGGATCACAAACTGCAAAAAATACTCTTCACTAACTGAAGTAGCGTAGTGAGTTTCTTTCAGAACCAGCTGCTCACGCGTATATTTTTGATCTCTAATTTCACGTTCACGAATATCGTTGGAGTGTTCACCATCTTTTTTCAAGGCTTCTTCAGCGACTTGTCTGAAGTTGGTCATTTTATTTCCCACCACAATGTCAGTAGAAGGAATGTCACGAATAATGCGTGTTAACCGACAGTACTCAGGCGTACTTTTGATTGCGAAAGTGACGACATCCAAGAGTTCCTCGTGTGAGTACGGTTTCCACAAACCTTTTTTGTAGTACTGCATTAACTCGGCACTACCAATTAATGAACATGGATAGACTTTCAGTTCATCTGGCATAAAATCAGGATCACTGAAAAGTTCACTAAAGTCTTTTTTATCTAGCTCAACACTAGAACCATACAAATTTGCCATCCAGTGCGCATGAATTTTAAAGCCAGCTCGGCGCAGTAATCGAAAAGCTTTACGAGTTGCAGCCACATCATGTCCACGTTTGTTTTTGGTCAAAACTTCATCTTGTAAACTTTGAATCCCAATCTGCGTTTTGGTACAACCCAGGCGGCGAACACGCAACACTTCAGCTTCAGAAATATTATCAGGCCGAGTTTCAATCACGAGTCCCACGTTGCGAACTTGGGCTGTTTCGTTTACTAGTTGCTCGGCTATAAGTTCATCCCAGCTGGCTTGTTGATACTCATCAAAACCACCGAGTCGCTCGGGTGCGACGTACAACTGCGAAACAGTTTGGTTGTAACTTTTATCTAATACAGTGCCGTCAATTTTGTGCTTTTCCAAGTTGTGTTCGTTCTCGGTTGGACTGTTGGTTGGTGCATGCTGAAAGTTTTTTTCCAATGTCGCTTGCATGTCGGCATACCGTCTTTCTACCACCAGCCGATCATCACGCAGTCCAAAATCATTAAGCGCTTTAAAACATTCCTTAATAAACCAAATCTGATACGCTTCAGGATAATACGACCAAGTGCCACCCAAAACTATAATCTCTGCCTTATCAACTTCATGGCCAATATTATGCAGCGCCTGCAGGCGATTATATGTTTGCAAGTATGGATCAAAGTAGTTTCGCTCAGCGCGCTGCGCACCTGGTTCATCACTCAAGTAACTCTTGGGCATTCTGATGTCATTTGGACAAAAAATACACTTGCCAGGGCAGGGGAATGGTTTGGTCAAAACAGTAATTGGCGCCACTCCAGATTGCGTGCGCATTGGTTTCATGCGGACTTTAGCAATAAACTCGGCCGGGGTACTTTTGAAACCAACAGTGGTTTGTAACTCGCGGTAGGCACGAATAATATCTTCTTTTGAGTAGACATCACCATCTGTTTGAGGAAATTTCTTGACGAGTTTGGCGTACTCTGTATGTGACAAACTGGCTACTGCATCTATTTTTTGCAGCAGTTCCGTCATTCGTTTTTGATTTTCTGTCCGAGGTTCTTCAAGTACCATAGCAAGCTATTATACCTTGAAATCGAGATAAAACTGCATAAAGTATCTCCAAAGTCTGACTACTTATTTGAAGAGCCAAACAAAACCAAGATCGCTGGGTTACAATAGGAAAATGCAACAGAGTCTTATTCAAAAACTAAATCAGCTAACACAAGCTTTTTATACACAAGTAAGTGAGTCGTTTAGCCAAACACGCCAACAGTCCTGGGCAGGTTGGAACGTCTTGACTCCAATTATTACCGCTGAACTTCAAAAGAAAGAAATCGCAGTTTTAGACATTGGCTGCGGCAACGGCAGATTTTTAACTTTCCTACAAGAAAGTACCGACTTCGACTTGGCATATCTTGGTACTGATAGCAACCAAGCCTTACTTTCTGAAGCTGAAGTGCTACTTCAGTCTGTGAAAGTAGAGGGTGCGGGGAATAAAGTTCTATATTTTGATCTCATCACCTCACTTTTAGACGATACTTTTTCTTCTCAAATAGACGAAAATAATTTTGATCTCATTACTTCGTTTGGTGTGTTGCATCATATTCCAACACAAGAACTTCGCCAGCTCTGTATTAAAAAGTGTGCAGACAAACTTTCCGCTGGCGGAATCCTAGCCGTAAGTTTTTGGCGTTTTGCAGAGTTTGAACGGTACCACCATAAATCGCTTGATCCTACACAGTTTGGAGTAGCAACCGATCAACTCGAAGAAAATGACTTCCTACTGGGCTGGAAAGAGCATACCAACCTTGCGCGCTACTGCCACTCATTTACACAAAGTGAGATCGAGGAGCTAGCTCACATGTCAGGCCTAAAACAACTGAAAACCTACCAAGCCGATGGTAAAGAGGGCACATCCAATACCTACCTTGTATTGCAAAAGGAGTAGCAGTACGATACCTTCACTATATGAATGTTTTCATGTCTTTGCTGCTGATCGTTTTATCTTTGATTGGCATTGCCGATGCCAGTTACTTAACCTATGAAAAGGTTGCGGGGGTGATTCCACCGTGTACGCCAGGTTTTCAATGCGAAACTGTTTTAAGTAGTCCGTACGCCCAGATTGGACCGCTTCCACTTTCAGCACTCGGTTTGGGTTACTACCTAACTGTTTTTGTGCTCGCTGTTATGCATTTTCTGGAACTAGACTTCAAAAAAAGTTCTTTTTTCAAAACTTCCAAGTCTGCCTTCATTCGTAAAACCTCACCACTGGATTTACTGCAACTAATTACGATCGGTGGCTTACTTTTTTCATTTTACTTAGTATTTCTAATGGGAGTGGTGATTAAAGCGTGGTGTTCGTACTGTTTAATTTCTGCGGCTGTCAGCACGCTGTTATTTATCACTACCCAAACCTACGTTGCGCTCTACAGCCAAAAATCTGGATACAGCACCAAGACTGTCTTTCACTCGGTGATTAGTTTTTTGTACACCACTGTTTTAAAGCCAATTTTCTTTCTTTTCGATCCTGAGCTCGTTCACGATACGATGACAAAGTTGGGTGCATTTTTTGGCAACTTCTCGATAACTCAAGCCATCAATAGCGCACTCTTTGCGTACTATGACCCTGCGCTCGCCACCAAACGTGATGGCATTGTTTTTCCTAATCCAGTTGGCTTATCAGCGGGCTTTGACTACAACGCCGACTTAACACAAATTCTGCCTTCGGTCGGGTTTGGTTGGCACACCGTTGGTACGGTGACACTGCATTCTTATGACGGCAATACTTCGCCAATGCTTGGGCGTTTCCCGAACTCCAAAGCACTGCTCGTTAATAAAGGTCTTAAAAACATCGGCGCACAGGAAATTATCAAAAAACTTACTCCGTTACAGTTCAAAATCCCGGTTGGAATTAGTATCGGGAGCACCAATGCTGCCTACGAAACTGACAAAGAGCAGATTACCGACATTATTACTTGTTTTCGATTATTTGAGAAATCAAAAGTCGGTCATTCTTACTATGAGTTGAATATTAGTTGCCCGAATACGTTTGGTGGCGAACCATTCACCACGACAAACAGGTTGGAAATACTACTGACTGCACTTGATAAACTGAAAGTCACCAAGCCGATCTATGTCAAAATGCCGATTGATCAATCAGAAAAAGAAAGCCTGCAACTGCTCGCGGTCATCGCAAAACACAAAACTGCTGGCGTGATTTTGGGCAACCTCACAAAAGACAAAACTAATCCAGCCGTCGCTACCGAAGACGCCAAAGAATGGCAAAAACGCAAGGGTAACTTGAGTGGCAAGCCTACTTTTGAGCGTTCCAATAGATTGATTGCTTTGACAAAAAAACACTATAAAAATCGCTTTACGATTATTGGGACTGGGGGCATTTTCTCTGCCGAAGACGCGCGCCAAAAAATAGCCTTGGGAGCAGACTTAGTTCAACTTATCACAGGCATGATTTATCAAGGTCCACAACTGATTGGGAGTATTAACCGCGATTTGCGCGACTAATCTATCGGCACTTACATCTCTCGAAATGGCCAAAAGCATGCGCTAGCCACCATCCAAGTGGATTTTGAAGTTACTATTACTTCGAGATCAACTGTTCAATGAATGCCCCAAGCGCATATGCAACTACCGCAGCAACTGCACCAATTGAGAGCATTTCCAGTCCACTCTTGAGCCAATTACCCTTGGTGACAATCGTACCTAAACTACCCACCAAAAAGAGGGCAATCGCCGTACTAATAATCGAGAGCGTAAAGGTTATTTCAGCAGGAATCGGTGCGCCCAAAAACTGCAAAACATACGGCGCTAAGGGCAGCGAGCCAGCTATAACAAAAGCCACGAACGTGGCGACACTACTTTTCCAGACGACCGCACTTTCCTCGGCACCTTGAGATTTTTCATATTGTGCTGCGGAGCGTTCCCCCAAGTAGTCGCCAACTGACATACTAATGCCATCAGCGATCATGTTGGCAATTCCCAAAATTAAGATGATATTTGGCGAAAGATTGGCTCCCACCACACCGGCCACCACCGCAAAAGTTGTGATAATTCCGTCGTTAGCACCCAGTACTGAAGCTTTTATCAAGCGAGATCGTTGTTCTTTTGTCATCTCATCATCATATCAAAATTCAAACTAGAGAGAAATGGAGAAATTTGTTACAATAGGTGGTCGGAAAATTCCTTCTGATTTTGAGTTGCCTCGTCGTCCAATGGCAGGACAGCGGCCTTTGAAGCCGTTAATCTTGGTTCGAATCCAAGCGAGGCATCACTAGAAATATCCCTAACCGCCAGCTAAAGATTCATCTCTCACAAAATATTACCGTATCTTTACACAAGCCTGCTATAGTAGCGGCATGAAGACAAACCATCACATTAAGCGTGCTGAAGACCTAGTAGAATTACTGGAAAACAAATTTAAAGTTGGCCCATTCAAGTTTGGGCTTGATCCAATTCTAGGACTATTCCCATTTGTTGGTGACTTAATCCCCGCGATCATGTCGCTGTACTTGGTCTGGGTCGCATATATATCCAAGGTTGAGCACTCAATTATCTTGAAAATGGTTGGCTACATTATCATTGACTATGTGGTGGGAAGTATCCCGATTCTTGGTGACATTATCGACTTCTTCTTTAGAGCTCATACCAAAAACTTAGAGATTCTCAAAAAAGAACTTGCAGCGAAAGCGTGAAAAAACTAGCACTCAGTGATATCAGCGGCTGAATCATGACTTTGTTTTATTGCGGTTGTTTTTGCCTCAATTTAGGAAGTATAGATGATTGTTAATAAGCAGCTTTTTCCAACTGAAGTAGCTGTACTTTACAAGGCAAACCCCAGCCGTAGCCACCCAACGTACCATCAGCTGCAATCACTCGGTGACACGGGATAATAATCGAGATTGGATTTTTGCCATTTGCAGTCCCAACCGCCCGAAACGCAACTGGCTTACCAATCCTGCGCGCCAACTCTTTATAACTAATTACTTTTCCAAAGGGGATTGTATAGAGCTCCTGCCAAACTAGTTTTTGGAACTCGGTTCCTTGTAGATCAAAGGTGACACTAAACTTAGTTCTGGTTCCTGCAAAGTACTCAGCAAGCTGCGCAACAACCTCGGTAAATCGCGCATCATCCCGCTCCGCCGCCAGTGGAATACTGTGCGGCTTGGTTTCTGTAGAAAGATACAACCCCGATAAACCTCGCTCTGTTGCCGTTAACAAAATCTCACCAACAGGAGAAGAAGTTATAGTATAGTACGTGAGAGAACTCATAGTCGTACTATTGCATGAAAAATAACTTTTTTCAAATATTTTTTGTAATCTGGGTAGGAGTAATCTTCGTCTACCACTTATTTTTTTTGGCTTGTAGGGGAGGGCTGGTATGTTTGCTTGGGCAATAAGCAGCGGACTCTTCGCTAATTATATATTCTTACTTGGACTGCTAGGGAAACTCGAATATCCATATATTTTGATTGGTACAGCTGTTTTTTTGATATACAGCTACTGGCAGATAACTCGCTGCTTTTCTTTACGAAAGCAGTGGCAGATCCTCAAAACCACCAGTTTTTTTGAACGTGGCCTAGTACTACTGCTAGTCATCCAAATGATTATAAATTTGATCGGCGCTGTCGGTCCAGAAATTGCTTATGACGCTGTTTGGTATCACCTGACAATCCCGCGAATCTGGTTGTTGGAAGAAAAAATATTCTATATCGAAAACGGACCATTTTCATACTCTCTGTTGCCCAAACTGCTAGAAATGTTTTACGTCGCAGCCCTAGCACTTTCCAACGAGCTAGTCGCCAAGATCATCCATTGGGGTTTTGGGGTGCTTTGCTTGGTGGTCACATACCGCACAGCACGCCTCTTTACTACGAGAAAGTACTCACTTGTAGCAACTCTAGTGTTTTACTCCAACTTGGTAGTCGGCTGGCAGTCGATCACTGCCTACATAGATTTAGGCAGAACGTTTTATGAATCATTAGCATTGCTGGCGATTTTATATGCAACCACACAAAACTCAAACCGCTGGCGCTACATTGCAGGACTGCTCCTCGGCTTAGCAGTTATGAGCAAGTTGATTGCCGTCACCAGTGTCGCTTCCGTAGCTATTTTATTGATATATCAAAGAAATTTGAGAGCGTCTGTTACCACATCACTACTCGCGCTACTACTTCCAGCCTCCTGGTTACTCCTCAATTGGTTGCAGACAGGCAATCCTGTCTTTCCAGTTTTTTCAGGATATGACTTAGCATCAACCACCTCTGTCTTTGATTTTTTTACAATTTGGTTACAAAGTGCTGATCCGCTCTCACCAATCTACCTGATGGTATTTCCCATACTGCTGATATTTTTTCTACCTAGTTTCAGAAGTTATTTTTCTTCCATTTCTACTCAATCTCCTCAAAAACAAACACTTTTCAAAACTCTTAGTATCTACTGCGCACTCGTTTTTGCTTTTTGGCTGATTACTCCCAGAACCGGTGGCGGCCGATTTATCTTGCCATACTTGCCGGCGTTTTCTGTGCTGATTATCTACCCACTTTCACTCATCAAAGTACCACGTATTCAAAAAATTGCGCTAACAATGGTTGTGTTTGTGGCTCTACTTTCTATTTTTTCTCGGGCGGTGGCCAACACAAAATACCTGCCCGTCATTTTTGGCCACGAAACTAAAAGTTCTTTTTTACAAAAAAACTTACCTGTAGATTTTGGTGATAATTGGTACTACCTGACTGATCAGAGTTTACAAAAACTGTATTCTCAAGAAAGCAAACCCAGTGATTTGGAGTGGCAGTACAAATAAGCCCACCTTACAGTAACACCATGCAATTTATGCGACAAACTTGAAGAGTGGTAGCTTCCTCAACCCCACTACGATGGCGTAGGAAACAACAAAAAGCAGTATCGAAATCAGCAGTATAAAAAGTGGCGCAAAAAATAAAATCGGTTGGACAATCAGCTGCGGCGCTAAAAATACAATTGCTCTCAAAATAATAGTGTGCATAAAAAAGATACTAAAACTTTCTTTACTTATACTTTCCAGCCACCTTCGATACTGCAGTTTTTTAAATGCAAAGTTTCTAAAAATACGTTGCAGTAACACAAAACCACTGATGCTCGATAGTGCAACCGGTAGTGATATGTAGTGATAGATGCTGCCACTAAAACCTTGCTGATTTTTGCTCAGTGCGAGTGTCGCATAAAAAACCGCACTTACCCCCAAACCCCAGCCAAACGCCCATCGTGAAAATGCTTTTTGTGTGGGAGTGTAGTCTCTGAGGATGTAGCCCAAAATAAAGTATCCTAGGTACTGCAAGCCAAGTGGTAATGGCCAAACCGCGCACGTTTGAGTCGTTGCACAGAAGGTATACTGCAGCGAAATAACAGACACAAGTCCCACTGCTCCAGCTGCAAGCGTAGTACGACTAATCTGAGGAATCCAACGACGGAGCAGAGGAGTCACCAGGTATAGTTGAAATAAAACTGGCATGAACCAGTAGCCTGTCATCAAATATTGACCTATCAGTGAAGCCAATGATCGGCCACGCAAACCTGGGTCCTGCAAAACATAGTAATCAAGCACAAATGTAACTGCTAACCAAAAAATCCAGGGTAAAATAATTTTTCGAGCGCGCTTACGATAAAAAATCTGGGCTGACTCTGTTTTCCCCAGTAATAAACTCCCAGATAAAATTACTAAAAAAGGCACTGCCACTACCGCAATTGAGCTAAATACATGTGCAGTCCACCAAGCAAAGGAAAAAGAATACTCCCAAGGAATAACAATCAGCGCGTTCACATGAATAATAATTACTAGAAAAATTGAAAGAACTCGAATCCAATCTGCCCATGGTAAACGAGAATTAGCAGTCTGCATACAAGTTACTTCTTTCTTCTGTATGCTATAGTGGAATATATGAAAATGCTAGTCATAGCTATTTTAGTAGTAGGAGTCTTTTTTGGCTACCAAAAAATGGTTGGTGGAGCGCAAGCTGCCTACCAAATTTGTTTGGATGAAGCCACTGTTTCACCGGAAGAATTTGCCCGATATACTTGCGGATTAAAGAGGGAAATGTACGAGGAGCTAGCTCGCTGCATTATCGTAGCCCAAGAGCAATCCAACATTACCGCATTTTTATACAGTCCGTTGGGAGTAAAGAGCAAAGTTACTGTCTTGATTGAGACTCACAACAACGAGTGTACCCAGAGTGTGGTAAAGATACCTAGAGAAGGCCTGTACCTTGAGAACTAGAAACTATTATTTTTCGTGACCGATGATTGTATCGACACCTACATCCATGTATTCGCCAGGTTCTTCAAAATATGGATCCTCATTATCCACCCTTCTTCCTTGAATTCTTTGAGGATAGTTATAGCTAATCGGTCTTCCATTTAAGGTACCATGATATACATCACCAAAGACTGCAATAACTTGTAGTTTTGCTACTTCATTTTTTCCCTCAGCATTTTTACTATCCAGCTGAATAAAAACAACTTTGCCCGGTTTTAATTCATAGAGTTCACCAGCAGCATTTTTACCAAAAATAGCCTGAGGAAGTTCTTGATTAAACTCAGTTCTAGCAGGGTCAATTTGAGCATCTTTTAGATATTCTTCCAAGGTAATTGGGGGGGATTCTAGATGTAAAAGGTGCGTCGTACCTTGAGTATTGAGCAACTTGGCAGCGGAGGCTACTACAGAGTTTTCTTGGCTTAAGTCATGCCCAATAGCTAGAATACCACCCACCAGGACAATAGCTATGAGATCTTTCAATCTTTGAAATTTAAGGATTTTTTCACGGGTGACGCTTTCGGATACGTTTTTTTCGTGATTATTACTTCCAACACGAATACTTGCCTGTTGATTCCGTGCTAAATCTGGTAAAAGAGACATATACTATTATTATAGGTCTCAGCAAAGAGATTTTCAAGACCTAATCCTATATTTATTATATAAAGCAATCTTTAAATAAACAATGTTACGGGGATATGTAGAAAGGATATATTGTTTGCTACTGAGCGGAAAACGGGACTCGGACCCGCGACCTTCTCCTTGGCAAGGAGACGCTCTACCAACTGAGCTATTTCCGCATCTGATTGATACGAAGCGTATTGTACACAGAAAGTCTCATCTTGTGAACAAGCTCCTCATATAGTGATCTCGTGTCTGCTCCGAGAGCTTGCTTCTCGCACCTGCTACATAGCGTGTTACGATATACACCTATGATAGATGAGTATTTGGCGAAATATGGGGCAAAGAAGCTACTAGCTGTCTTGGTTAGTGGTAGCATAGTGTTTGGCTTACTCCTGGGCAGTGTCGGTACTGTAATTTTTCATGACCGCGATGAAGATTTTAAAGAAGTTCGTTCAAAGGGTAGTTATACGTTTATTAATCCATTGCTCGAATGTGAAAATGTAGACCTTGAGTACTCCAATACTATTACCAAACTCCAAGATGTCATTACACCGCTGATTGATCAGTTAGAAAAAGAGGGCAAAGCTGAGTTTATTTCTTATTACTTTCGTGATCTCAACAACGGGCCCTGGTTTGCTGTAAATGAAACGGAGGCCTTTTCACCTGCGAGCTTGATTAAACTCCCCATTGCGTTTGCTATTTATAAACAAGCCGAGGTAGATCCAACGTTTTTGCAGCGCAAAATTTTAAACACTACTGAAGACCTGGGTGTTGATCAAAATATTATGCCTGATAAATTATTAACTGCCCAAACCGAGTATACTGTCGAAGAACTGCTCGAGTACATGTTGGTTTACTCCAATAATAGAGCCTTTGAACTTTTGGACCAACTCTTGAGAGAAGAGTATCCTGCACAGCTCAATAGTATCTTTCTTGATTTGGGAGTGACCCTCGATCCTTCATTTATGGTAAATCCTTCCGGAAACATTATTTCTGTTCGTGAGTACTCATCATTTTTTAGAATTTTATATAATTCTTCGTACCTATCAAAACCGCATTCTGAAAAAATTCTTTCCTACCTGAGTAAAGCCACCTATTCTGAAGGAATTGCGGCGGGAGTCCCCCCTGGTACTGGTGTGGCCCATAAGTACGGCGAACGGTACTTTTTGGCAGATGATCAAAGACAGTTCCATGACTGTGGAATTGTGTATACAAAGCAAACTCCTTATTTAATCTGTGTAATGACACGCGGTGATGACTTTGAAGAGTTAACAGAAGTGGTGGAGGAAATTTCCAAAGCTACCTATGAGAATTTTATAGAGTAAAATACCGTATATATGTCAAATAATTATTTTCAAAGTAATGAATTTAAAAGAATCAGCACGACTGCTGCAGATTCTGGAGTAAAGGTTTTCTTTAAGTATTTGATTATTTCCATAATGGCCGTTTTTGGTTTTATTGGACAGATGTTTAAGATGATAATTGGCAAGTAAAGTTAGTGGTGCTTTCTTCCCTTCAAACAGTCTAGTATAGTGAGGTATTAACTATACTTTTTTGAGTTTTGTCATGCGCCGATTATTCAGCTACCTCCTACTAGCAATTTTTTTCTCTTATTTTGCTGTTTCTACTGTCCAAGCACAAACGACGACAGAGATCATCGTTGGCACCGGTACTGCCGATACTTGGGCTGAAGCGCCTGATACGTTTGATAGTGACGACAGTTTGATGGTCTTTGGTGGTCCAGATGTTGAACACTTACTGCTTTTTTCAGGTTTAGAAATTGCTCCTGGTGCCACTATTTCTAATGCCAGCCTTGAGTTAACGTACTTTGGCAGTGGAGGCAACTCCGTGAGTGTTACGATTGGAGCGGTAGACTCTCCAGACGTTACCGCTCCTTCAAACTATGCTGAATTTGTATCCCGAGCCAGCGACCTCGTTCTGACTACCGTAGACTGGAACTCTGTTCCTAATCAAGGCTTTGGCGAAACTGCCGTTTCACCAGATCTGACTGCGTTAGTTCAAGCACTCGTTGATCACCCAGATTGGGACTACAACGACAGCATTATGATCTGGATTGGAGACAATGGATCAGAAGTTTTTTCCAATCGACAGTTCATCACTGGTGACTATAGTGGTGGTGAACCCAAGCCCACTTTAGTTATTACCTACGAAGAGATTAACTTACCACCGGTCGCTGTAGATGATTCTTTCGAAACGAATGCAGCCACCACTTTTAATGTCTTGCTAAATGACTCAGATCCTGAGTCTGGCGCCCTGACAGTTACTGGGGTAGGTACGCCCGCCCATGGAACAGCCCAAGTTGTAGATAATCAAATTCTCTACACTCCAACAGCTGACTATGTGGGCAGTGACACCTTTACCTACACCCTTAGTGATCCTGCCGCTAACACCGATACTGGTACCGTCACCGTTAATGTCGTGGAAAATCCGATTTACTACGCGATTGACTTTGACATTGATGATTCTGGCATTCCCGATATTTATTGGCGAACCGTCACCTATCAAGTCACTATTGGTAGTTCAACCTTAGTAAATGTCTACATCGATGGAGTTGCCACTTCATATACACATAATATTGCCACGGGCATTGTTTATTTTGCTGGCAGCGGCGATACAGCCCGTGTCTTGGTGAAGAATCCACAAAATGTGGGTAGTTTTGCTGTTGGCAAAGCACCGCTCAAAGACGGCAAAAAATTTGCATGGAGTCATAGCATGGATGACAACGTCTATTTAGATGAACAAATCGCGCTGATGACTAGCTTTGGCTGGACAGGGGGCGTTAATATTATCGCTGAGTTAGTCAATGATACTCGCCAAGAAGACTGGATCGCTGATAAGCCACGGATTCTGGAGTTGCTGGCTATGGGTTGGGCGATTGGAAATCATGGTTGGTACTCAAACTGCGCCCCACCGGGAGACGACTGGGAAACTGATATTTTAGATGGGTACAATAGATTAAAAAGTATTATTGCTGAATCAAGCGTACCCACATACAAACTGATTGGTTTTGCAGCACCTTGTTTCTTGGCAGACTACGACCCATTCATTGTAAGTCACCGCACCAATACCACGACTGAAGTCCAGTTCAATCAGTCTGGGGGCAATGGCTTGATGATTATTAATTCTGGTGCTGCCAACTACTCGGCAGCTGGACAATCTGCTGATGCAGTAGACTCAGATACCGTTAAAATCGGCCGTGACCTCGGCATTGAAGTTGATCCAGCCGACTCAATTGCAATTATTGACTGGATGAATACCAATAGTACAACTACCCGCAATTTTTGGTACAACACCTTAACTCATGGCAATAAAGAAGCGGCACTTTTACAAGTGGCCCAACACGCAAATGATGAATATGGAGCAGATGGTACCAACGTAATTTGGGTGGCTTCACCCGAAGAAATTTATAGTTATCTCCTAGCACGCGATAACACTGTACTTTCTAATACCGCAACTACCCAACTTTCCACTGGTGAAGATCCAGTACTGAGTGAAATAAACGCTACCGTAACGGGTACAACTGTAGAACTTACCTGGACAACTTCCCGCGCTGCTTCTAGCCAGGTAAACTACGGCTTAACCAGCTCGCTTGGCACGGCCACTGCTGAAACTGATACCGCTCCACGCGTCACCTCGCACACGGTAGAACTGAGCGGCCTCACTGCTTGTACAGAGTATCACTATCAAGTTGTCAGCACCGATGCCTATGAGGCGACTGCTGAGTCGTCGGTGAGAACAGTTACCACAGAAGGGGACTGCCCAACTCCAACACCAACCCCAACTCCGACAGCCACGCCAGCTGCGTCTTCCCAAAGCTCGAGTTCTTCAGTTTCGCAAAAAATTACCGAGGCAGTCTGCTCGTTTTTCAAACCAGCTGTCGCGCCGACCCTTTTTTCTATCGAGCGAAAGGGCAGTGAAGCAACGATTTACTTTGTGCCTGTCAACAACAATGCCGACCACTACTTACTTGAATACGGCAAAGAAAATCTGGGTGAGCATGCAGTCGAGTTTACTGCTGCTAGCAACGGTGTGCAAGAATTCACTGTCAAAAGTTTGGAGCCTCAAGCTACCTATAGATTTGCGATTCGGGCTGGAAATGGCTGTGCTCCAGGCGAGTGGAGCAGTACACTGACTTCGCACACCAATCAATTGGTTTCGTATGCTGAGTCAAATTCTGCAGATGATGGTTTTGGTGAAGAGCTGGATGAAAGTAGTGATGCTGATGATGAAACGCTTACAGAGCGTACTTCTACCAATAGCAAATCTACAACCAACAAAAAATCAGATACTACCGATACTCAAACAACTGCAGACGATGAGACATCGGCAGATGGCGAGGAGCTTTCACTACTTGGTAAACTAATGAAGTTTTTTAAGAATCTTTTTTCTTGGGGTAAGTAACACATTCAAGTAGTGGATACCTATATTGAATGTGCCAAGCTGAGGAATCGAACCTCAATCTCATGTTTTTCAGACATGCGCCGTGACCGACTTGGCTAGCTTGGCTCGAATACTACAGTATTGTAGCGTATTTTCAAATACTTGTGGACGCTGAGGGACTCGAACCCCCGACACCTGCGATGTAAACGCAGTGCTCTAACCAACTGAGCTAAGCGTCCAATATAGTGATTATAACTGCGAATTATTTTTCCGCAGTGTACTACTTGTGCCCGGGAGAGGAGTTGAACCTCCACACCTTGCGGCATACGCACCTCAAGCGTACGTGTATACCATTTCACCACCCGGGCGTTACGACTGTATTATACCAGCCTGTGCCGAAAAGAGGACTCGAACCTCCATGGGATTGCTCCCACACGCTCCTGAAGCGTGCGCGTCTACCAGTTCCGCCATTTCGGCACGTTACCATCGAAACAGTAAGGGCTTATTGTACCGCAAAAGACTGAATTCTGGCAGATCTAGTAGAGCGAGAAATTAAGTAATCTTTTCTTCTATGAAAATTGACGGCAGGCTTACCGCGACGCAAATTTTTGATGAAATGCTTCAACGATCACGTCCCGGGCTTGGGGTACCGTAAAGTAGTGGGTGTTTAACGTCATGTCAAAGACATTACGTTTACTTAAATTTTTGCGAAAGTACTGTTTTACAAAGTCTGTCCGTTCATCCTCAACTTTTTTGATAACTTCCTTGGCTTGCTCTTCAGAAAGACCTTCATAGTGCATCGCCCGCTCGACGCGAACTTCATACGGAGCGGTGATACTGACATGCAACCCTTTGGCAAATGGCGTAATAAAGTTGGCACCACGGCCTAGAATCACACAGCGGCCTTTGTGCGCATACGAGAGAATACTGCGTACCAACTCGGAAATATACGTTTCTTCGTCTAAATACTCGATATTCACCAGCGAGTGGACCACGTCTTCGATGCGGGTGCGGCTTTTTTCATCAATTTCTTTAATGACTGCCTTGCGACGTTTGGTAGAGCGGGCGATTTCCTCGATAATTTGATCATCGATAAACTCAAAGCCGAGCTTCTCGGCAACAGCCTTGGCGATTGGTGCGCCACCACTGCCTGGCTCACGCGCCACGGTGATAAATGGATTAATGAACGATTGCTCGTTAACAGAAAATTTGTCGTGCAAGTACTCGCGAAGGTGGGAAAGATTAAAAGTTTTGTTGACTAATTCGTAATAGGAACTCATATTACCTCTGGAGTATAGACCTTTATGATCAATTTTGGGAGTAGGAGAAAACTTGGAAACACCGTGCTTTTTAATCCTTGGTTCTGTGTGCGATTTTGACTTTTGGTACGACTCGTGTTCTGTGTGATGCGATACTTGAGGAAAGTTGGTATAATCCAGGATAGTTACAGCTTGCTCATGTGATATCATTTGCAGGCGACTATGCACCCATAGCCTAACGGATAGGGCACTTGTCTTCGGAACAAGTTGTGTGGGTTCGATTCCCGCTGGGTGCACAGTAAAATTATCGCGTGGTAAAATATCACGTTGAACAAAATGGGTCGGTAGCTCAGTTGGTTAGAGCGTTTGCCTCTTAAGCAAAATGTCGAGGGTTCGAGTCCCTCCCGACTCACCACGAAAAAAAAACGAGAGTAACTAGCTCCCGTTTTAATTTACAAAAACTATTTCAAGTTACAAACTTGCTACAATTTTTTTCAACTCTGCTTCCATAAGAGTACTTACAGTTTGCAACTGATAACTCTTATCATTTGCACTCCACATCACTAATTGAGCTTTAGGATTTCCTGGTACTGTGCCAGTTGCAAAATAACAAGTTGAAACTCCATCCATATCTGTGATCACACCTTTGCAATCTGGTGCAGCACTTGTGGATTCGATAATCTGGATAGAATTATCTGAACTTGTCATTTCAGTAACGTATAAAGTGCCAAACTCAGATTCAGTAGCTTCAGCTTTTTTTGTAAGTGTGAAGCCTTCTGGGACATATACTTCGCGATTTTCAGCTTGCTTTTGTTGAGCCATTTCTATTGATTTACTTGGTTTTACACCAGAAATAATTCCACCAATAAGAGGAACGCCAATAAATAATACGACAACTCCTACAATTGCATACATAACATATTTCATAGATATCCTTTTTTATTAAAATAAAATATTACTACTAACTTTACTATTGCTTAAACTTTTTATCCAATTCAAATATTTTAAGCGCTGAAACTCTACAGCAGCAATCAGTTCGAGGAGTCCAGGTTTATCCCACTTTTTTCTACTTCTGCAAAACAACCCAAAAGTTTGAAGCTGTAAAATCTTTTCCTAACTTGCGGGCTTGCTTTGAAACTTTTTGTAACTCAACAATTTTAAAATCAGAATAAAATTCTCTCAATTCTGCTTCATCATAATTTTTTTGAAACTTTCCATTAACCTGCCAAATACTGCTATTCTTTTCTAAACCTGGATTTGTTTTAATAAGCTCTTTTTCAATTTCATCATCGCTTGAAACCACAACTACAAGCGCAAAACCACCTGGTTTGAGCGTACGCAGTAATTCACTGCGGTATTTTTCTCGTCCAGCCCTTGTCTCAATATCAATAGAAGCAAAACAATCGATTGCAACATCAAAATAGTTATCAGCAAATGGCCAATCTTCGTCAGCGGCAGCGCAAACTGCTTGTAGGGGCTTGGCCAATTTTTCTTTTTTTGCAGCTGCATCAATAAATGCAACTGCTTCTTGAATATAATCTATTGCTGTCACGGTAAAGCCTTGTTTGGCCATGAAAATACTGTTTCTACCTTTGCCAGCACCAATATCGATAAGTGTCCCGCTACATATATTTTGAGTTTTCAAAAAATCGCAGAACGCAACTACATAACTCGATGGTTCTTGAATGGAAGATGCAGTCATTTCTGAAGGGAGAGTAGCGGCTGTCAGATGTTCGTTTTGCCAAATCTGCTGTTGTTTTCTCATGAGTGAAATTGTAGTTTATTTATAACTTGATAGCTATATCTGCTAGTATCGAACTCAAAATTACTTTTGAACAAGAAAATCTGTACCAAATTTAGTATAATACACTTAATGAAATTACAGATTCCCACGCAGTTAGAAGCCTATTTTTGGGGTGATAATTTAGATGAACTAGATTGGTCAAAACACAAAAAATACATCATTCAAACACTGCTTGATAAAGGCAATACTGAAGCACTAAACTGGCTTTTTAAGCAGACCAATAGAGTAGAGCTACAGAACTTACTCCCACAATTAAAATTACAACCTAAATCAAGTAATTTTTGGCGGATTTACCTGTCATGAGCACAACATTTTACCCCGAAACACTACCCAGCAAAACTGCAAAACTTGTTGAAAAAATTCATCAATTACAGCCTGAGTTTCTAAAATCTTTTTATTTGTCAGGAGGCACAGGACTATCTTTACAGATAGGGCATCGTGAGTCTGAAGATTTGGATTTTTTCTGTACAGAGCAATTTAATCCTCTGCAACTTGAAAAAGAAGTTGCTGGATTAGGACAACTTAACAACACTGAGCTTGCTACAGGGACATTAAATACCTATGTTGATGGTGTCAAACTGCAGTTTTTGGAGTATCACTACCCATTGCTTGAACCCCTTGGTCACTGGCAAGAAATACAGCTTAGTTCTGTGCTTGATATTGCCTGTACCAAGTTGCAAACAGTCAGCATGAGAGGGAGTAAAAAAGACTTTGTGGATTTGTTCTTTTTGTTTAGTATATATCATTTGCCAGAGTTACTTGAAAAGGCAAAAACCAAGTATTCTGCTGTAGATTATAATCAAGCTCACATTTTAAAATCGCTCGTTTATTTTGAAGATGCAGAAGCACAGCCTCTGCCACGTATGATCAAAGATGTGAGTTGGGAAGAGATAAAAGCCAAGATGATCAACGAAGTAAAGAATATTGTATTTTGATAGCTATATCTTCTCAGAGCTAACTATCTTGACGCATACTATCCCAAATGAATTCGACCCTTTTACTCAGGATTGTGATCGCACTACGTGCTGCAGGGTATACCAAAATACCAGATTAAACTACAATATTGCTATAATAAATTTTATGATCCGTACTACCTCAATCAATGATGTTCCTGTTTTATCAGAACTGAATAAAGATGTCCAAGATCTGCATCATCGCCTTTTTCCTGATAAATTCAAACCGTACAATCAAAAAGAAATCAAAAACTTATTCTTGGAGTTTTTTAATACCGATAACATCGTGATTCTGATTGACGAAACAGAAGACTGTCAGGCTACTGGATATCTGGTCTACGAAGTCCGCACCTACGATGAAAACTTTACAAACTTTGCGTACCAATCGCTGTACATTCGCCACATTACTGTCAGTAAAGAATTTCAAGGTAAAGGCATCGGCACACAGCTCGTTGATGAAGTAAAGGCGCGCGCAAAAAATCAAAACATACCCTACGTTGAACTTGATGTTTTCAACCACAACGGCGTCGCTTGTTCATTTTTTGAAAGCAAAGGTTTTAAGTCAGTGAACACCAAGATGTCGTTTGAAGTATAGTACTTGAAGAATAGAAGTATCTACCTAGGATTGGTGCAGTCATTCCAACCTACTATTACATCACCTTCTTCGCGTAATTTGTAACATTCTGAAGATAAACGGCAGTCAAAAGTTAGTTCAGTTGGATCCACGTCAGCTGTGATTTCTCGTAGTTTTACCTGAACTGTGTCGCCATTCTTTACATGATTTTGAGCAGTAAGATATCCTTCTTTTTTTGTTTGCAGTGAAGTCCCTAACTTATACGTAAGGTCATATCGGCCAGAGCTATCTGTTTGAGTGGTTGAACCATACGACTTATCCCAAATTAATTTTCCATTGCTCATTCCCCAACCTGCTCCATAAACTGCTACTTCAGCAGCAGCAATAGGTAATCCAGTATCACAACTAACAACTACACCTGAAATGCTTTTACCAGTATGCAAGTTGTATAGAGTGGAAAGGGGACTTAAAGCAATCAATAACCCAGCAGCTATGCTAGCGTAGACAACCCCTATGATGATAAAAATAACACCCACACCAATAAGTACTTTCTTTTTCATACTTAAATTATAAAGTACAGATCAATTTTTTATATACCAAGTATCCTCATTTAATCTAATTTAAGTTATCATATAGTCTTCATGAAAAATATTCTACAGATCATCAAAATCTCCAAGCCTCTGCATCATTTGGTAGCAGCATTGGCGGTACTGATTATTATTTCATCACTGTTCACTTTGGCTGTTCCTTTGATTTCCAAGTTTATCGTGGATGAGATCGTCGCCCAAACATCTGGCGCTGGTGGCGACATGGATCGGCTCATATTTCTTATCATTATTTCACTGGTCATGAACTTGCTCGGACTAATTTCTACAGTAGTCAGCGAACGCCTTGGTGATCACTTCCAAGGTCGGATTCGTAAGTTTTTGACTGAGAAATTTTATGATAAAGTTTTGACACTTCCACAATCTTACTTTGACTCTGAAATTTCCGGTAAAATCGTCAATCAATTAAATCGCGGCATTTCTTCAATTTATAGTTTCCTAAATACTTCTTCCAACTTTATTGTTCCGACCTTTTTGCAGAGTATCCTCACGATTGCGGTGCTGGCGTACTACGATGTGCCGATCGCAATCTGTACTTTTTTATTATTTCCTGTCTATTTGACCCTGAGTCACTACTCAACAGTGCGTTGGGGTAAAGAAGAAGAGAAGAAGAACAAAATTGAAGACAGCACCCGCGGCCGCATCCAAGAAGTTATCTCTAACATTCGCTTAGTCAAAAGTTTTATCACCGAGAAAAAAGAGTTTGATGTTGTCTCAAAAGGCTTAACTGAGATCAACAAAATTTATGCCCGCCAAAGTCAAACATTTCATATCTTTGATTTCTTCCGCGGCCTTTCTTTGATAGTGATTTTATTTATTATTAACGTTTTAGTTTTCTATAATACGTTTACGGGGAACTTAACAATCGGTGAGATGGTTTTGATTCTGCAGCTCGTCAATCAAGCCCGGATGCCACTCTTTGCGATGTCGTATATCTTGACGCAAATTCAGTTTGCTGAAGCTGGTTCCAAAGAGTTCTTTGAAGTAATGAAGCTGGCTTCTACTGAAAACTACAAAAAAAATGTCGAGAAAAAGCGACTTCTTGATCCAACGCTGGAGTTCAAAAATGTTTCATTCAAGTACGATGAATCTGCGACTGTCTTGGATGGTGTTTCGTTTTCAATTAAGAAAAATGAAAGTGTCGCGCTGGTGGGGCACAGTGGTGCAGGAAAATCTACGATCATCAACTTGATCCTCAAGTTTTACATCCCCACAACTGGCGATATTTTGATGAAAGACAAAAGCTACAGTGAGCTTGATGCAACCGTGGTGCGCAATAACATTGCCTTGGTTTTCCAGGAAAATGAGTTGTTCTCTTCAACAATCAAAGACAATGTGGCGTATGGAACAGAAAGTGCTTCAGAGGAAGATGTCATTAAGGCTTTGAAACTGGCCAATGCCTACGACTTTGTGATGAAGTTGCCACACGGCTTGGAATCTGAAGTCGGCGAGCGAGGAGTGCGGCTATCTGGTGGTCAAAAGCAGCGTATTCAAATTGCCCGTGCCATTCTTAAAAATGCACCAATTTTGATTTTGGATGAAGCAACCAGCAGCTTGGATGCCAAGTCTGAAAAAGAAGTCCAAGACGCATTAGAAAACTTAATGAAAAATAAGCTCGTAATTATTATTGCCCACCGCTTCTCAACGATCCAAAATGTCAAGAAAATTATTGTACTCAATACTGGCAGAATTGTTGACTATGGTTCACCGGCTGAACTGGCTCAAAAGAGTGGTATTTACAAAGATCTTTTGAACTACCAGGTGGAAGGTAACAAGAAACTACTTGCATCCTACGAGATTTACTAATTTTTCTTACAAAACTCACATGCTTTGTCTTGCTGGTTCAGCTATGATACTTACAGTACATTAAATTGTACTCAAATTTATACAATTAGAAGAAAGATTATATGGCACTTATTTTTTCAATCATCGTCAATGCGATAACAGTTATGCTTGCTGCATACCTAATTCCGGGTGCGCGAGTGGACTCATTTTTGAGCGCTGTCTTAGTAACGGTAGTGCTAGGTTTTATGAACGCAATTGTTAAACCAATTTTGACACTGTTGACCTTGCCGATTACGATTCTCACCTTTGGATTATTCTTGTTCGTGATCAACTTGATAATTTTGTTCTTGGTCGATGCAGTAGTTCCAGGATTTGAACTCGAAGGCGTGATGTCTGCGATACTGTTTGCTATCACACTCTCCATAATTGGTAGTGTGACAAATAGTATGGTGAGTAAGTAAAATTATTGTTACAAAAACTCTTGGTATGCTATAGTGAAAAATAGTAATAAATAACAAAGGAAAAATATGGCAGGAGAATTAGTTGATTTTCGAAATATGACTAAGGAACAGCTTAAAGAAGCTGCTGACAAGGCAAGAGCAGTTCCAACTACAAATGATGCTGGCGTTCATGTAGATAGTAATGGCAACCCTCATTTTACTGATGAAAAACAAGCAGCAATAGATGCGGAAACTATCAGGGCATTAACAAAAAAAACTTAATAAGTACTTAACTCTTTAAACGACCAATCCTTGGAATTAAAAACTCAAGGATTGGTTTTTTTGTTACAATCATTCAATGCCACCAAAAAAAATCTTACTTGGTTCACTAGCTATTTTCCTTGGGATTATTGCCCTTGAAGTGATTATTTACTTTCTGCTCCCCCCAGAGTTACAGCCAGCATTCTTCAGGTTCAGCGGCATTAGCATCATCATCTTGGCATACATTGTCATTATCATTGATTTACTGTTTTTGCTCCCGACTGTCAAAGGCGCAATCTACTATCCCAGTTCAGACAAACAAATCGAGACAATTCTGCAGTTAGCAAAAATTAAAAAAGGCGAAAAAGCAGTCGATATTGGCTCGGGTGATGGTCGAATTCCGTTTGCGCTTGCTGCAGCTGGAGCACGCGCCTACGGCTATGAAATTAATCCAATCCTAGTACTGTGGTCCAAGTGGCAGGGTAGAGGACTGCCGGCTGCAAAACGCCCAGAGTTTTACTGGGCAAACATGTGGACTACCAACTTTGGCGACTACGACATCGTGACACTCTTTGGCATGACCTACATTATGAAAGATCTCGAAGCCAAGTTACTCAACGAACTCAAACCAGGCGCGCGCGTGATCTGCAATAGCTTTCCATTCCCCAACTGGAAGAGTGAAAAATCTCTAAACGAAGTGTATTTGTACATTAAAAAGTAATTAAGTGGCTTTGACACTGGATACGATCGTTCTATAATCAGAAGATTTGCCAAAATTAGGCAGAAAGGAAACTATGCACCGCGCAGAAGCCAATGAAGTACAATCACCCCATATTAATCCTGATCCAAGTAATACAGAATTCACAGTCGATGGCGCACCTTTGCTTGCTACTCTAGGTAATACTCTCCCAGAGTTCACTAGTACTGACGCTGGCCTCACTGCCGCAGATGTAGAACCACACGAGAGTGTTATTATAAAAATGACTACTAAAGAAATTCTGCAGTATCTTGCTTTCTTTAAAGAAAGAGGATATCAGCATTTTAATAAGGATTTGAAGGCAATGGAACCGCGTGAGCGCCAGCAAATTATATTTGCTTTAGCAGCAATGGCGCGATACTTGAATAATCGTATTGAAGAAACTAGCTCATTCAACTAGCCTACTGCACACTGGCAGTTGGTTTGCCGTAAACCTGCTGTAAAGCAGCCTGAAAGGCGTGATATTGACGAGTTTGACTGCCATCACCATTAATGAAGCTAAACTTAGCAAATGGGCCGGGCTCACCTTTTAGAATAAATGGCGTCACCGCTTTGACCCGTTCATCAGACCAAATATGTTGTAGAGCGTATGCATAGTAACTAGTTAACCACCGTCCCGTGGCAGTACTATCTTCCCAGCCAGTTTCTGTAATATACACTTGCAAGTCTTTCTCAGTTTTTCCCTCTAAAAAAGCCAACTCATTGTGAAAACCACGCAGTGAGTTTTTGCCAGTTCGTTGAGGAGCTGAACTAAAGCCAGGGTTTGGATATGAATGAGAGTTCCAACCACCTAAGCCAGTAAACACTTCATTGTCGTAGTCGTACATGGCTTGCAAATAATTGAATGCTTCTTTTGTTTGGCTTCCGTTTGGGGCAGCCAAGTCCATGGCAGCGGGCAAGACCACATAGTTTTTGCTTTCTGTATTAGCCCAGTTCTTGGTGAAACTTAAAACTTCAGCATATTCCTGCGGATTAATCGTACCACCCCATTCTTTAGCGTGATTCACTTCATTGAAAACAATAATGTGACGTTCGGCTGTTGGCCACTCGAGGCGGCTCAACACCGCCAGCATTCGGGTGATCTCCATCTGATTAGGTACTTTCCAGGCGGTATTTTCCACACTAGTAGTGAGACGAACCAGGGGAATAATTTTTTGGTTGCGGGCATCATTAAAGAAGGTTTGCCACTCGGCTTCCTTCTCAATATCAGCTACAGTAAAGGGTACTGTGACGTACTGCCAAGAGTCCTCTTGACCAATCTTGACTAATGATTTAGCCTCAGATAGTTCGTTCGTATTCAAAATATGAACGCCAATTTTAGAGACATCAGCCGCAAAAACCGAACTTGTGGAAACCACAAAAAGGAAAATCGATAATAATACTTTGGACAGGTATTTCATTACTTAAATTATACCATTTTTCCTCGAGTTTGTCCAGGAAAATAATGATTTGATACAATTAGATTCTAGATTATGAAAAAGCTTCTTTCAGCAGTTTTATGGCTCTTTGGAACAACTGCAACTATCTTTGCAAGTGTGGCGATGGCATTTTACTTGGACACCGGATATTTTATGTCAACCAAGTTTTCGATTCCCTGGCCGCAAGGCGGTGCAATGGTACTTTCTGATGGCCCAACTCGGCCGGCCGAGAGCAGTAATCCACAGATTGAAGCCCAACCAGAAGTAGGGGATGCCCGCGTAATCTTGGTTCATAATTTTTTGGAGCGTCATAACTCGCCGATTTTAGACGAAGATCCTGAGTTTGCCCAGTTTTTAGTGACGCTGGCTGACGAACAAGGCATTGATTTTCGACTCCTTCCAGCCATTGCAATGCAAGAGAGCAACTTGTGTAAAGTTATCCCACCAGAGTCGCACAACTGTTTGGGTCTAGGAATTCACGCGCGCGGTACCTGGGGATTCGAAACATATCGGGAAAACTTTACCGCTGCAGCAGGCATTCTCAAGAAAAACTACCTGGATATTGGATTAGTCACTCCAGAGCAGATCATGCGGAAATATACGCCTGGAAGTAATGGCAGTTGGGCAGCTAGTGTCAATCAATGGATGGCCGAGATGCGCTACGATGACCGAGCACTCGGGAGAGAACTCAAAACCGATGCCGATTTACTTGAGTTTACCGAGGAAAATCCTAGTACTCAAAATAATCAATAATTGACATATTTATGTTCTAGTATGATCACTATTGACAGACTTATAGTAATTTGATATAGTAGTAGTAATTCAGAAGGACACTCCTCACCGGAATGCCGTTCTGAACTTAAAGCACCCCGCCACAAGCGGGGTTTTTTAGTGCTTAAAATGAGATTGTGCCGAGGACAGGAATCGAACCTGCACGCCGTTTGAAGGGCACTGGATTCTAAGTCCAGCCTGTCTACCAATTTCAGCACCTCGGCTTGTACTCAGAGCTTTAGCATCTACAGCATCTGCTGGTACTGACGCTTGAGCGGTACTGATGCTATTTTACACTATCTTTTTGTGCTTGCTTCTCTAAAAAATCTCTTGTAGCGTGGAGTACATATGGAAAATTTTCGTGAATATGCAGAAATAACGTACAAGTACCTTCGTAAACTCTTGGTTGTGCTGTTATTAGGGTTGGCAGCTTGGGAGCTCTTCGAGGCAGGACGGTTTTTTTTGGTGACGTACCCAGAACTCGAAGCAAGTTTGCAGCTCGAGACCCTTTCTACAAATGAAGTTCAGGAAGTTACGACCGAAGCAATCGCTAGCTCGATCAGTTCCTGTATCAATATGTTTTTTGCGGTGCGTGTCTTCAAGGGCCACTCGAAGTTCATAGAAATGATTGAGTTTATAACTGGTTCTAGTCTTGTGGTTTGGCATCGTGCCATGATAGAGTGGCTCTCAATAATCAACTATGTGGCCCTTTGGGAACGACTCTGGTAGTCCAGCTTCTAGCACAATTCCGTTTACTCATACCGTCAGCAATCGAGCCCGTAGGCTCACTATCAAAATTGACCGGAAAGGGCAAGTAATTGTTGTTACTCCAAGGTTTATTCCCAAACTGGTTGTAGATCAATTTGTCGCTAAACACACGGATTGGATTACCGAGAAACTTTCCAAGTTTACCAAGCGGGATGCTAATACCGATGTCGTCCAGATTTTTGGAAAAGATTATCTCAAGGTTAAAAAATACTTACCCAAACAAAAGTTGGGTATTTTAATTAGTGGCAAGAGTATTGTTTTTAATACACCTGAGGTGGAGTTTTCAGCAGAAAAAGTATCACAAATTGCTTGGGGTCCAAAGGAAGAAAAAGCCTTGGAGCGGTTTCTCAAGTCTACTGCCCAAGCCTACGTGATCACTCGCACCGAGCAACTAGCCAAGAAAATGAAGATACAGTATGGCCACATTACTTTGCGCGAACAATCAAGTAGGTGGGGGAGTTGCAGTAGTCTCGGGAATCTAAACTTTAACTGGCGGCTCGTCCATGCTACACCTCCAATTATTGACTACGTGATTATCCACGAACTGGCTCACCGCACCCACATGGACCACTCGAGGAATTTCTGGAACTTGGTGGCGCAGTATGATCCTGACTACCAAATCCATCGCGGTTGGCTGAAGCGACAAGGCCATGAGCTGTCGTAGTTGTAAATCTCTGTAATCCAGCAAAATATTTTTACGGTATACTAGACCTCAGATGCTCATCATTCATGGAGAAAATACTATCAAATCTCGTGCCAGGCTGACTGGCGTATTGCAGGCTGCCCGAGATGCCCAGCTTGATCTCAAACGACTCCTTGGCAAGGAACTTACCCTGGCAGTTTTGGAAGAGGCGTTTGCCGCCAGTTCGTTATTCGGGACCGAAAAAGTGATCGTGATCGAAGAACTGCACAGTTTGCCCAAGTCCGCTAAAAAAGATCAGCTGATTCAAATGGTGAGTGCGCAAGTCACCGAGCTACTTTCAGAAGGGAGCGGCACGATCACTGGCACCAGTATTCCTAAGCTCGTGATCTGGGAAAAACGCCAACTCACACCCACGATGCTCAAAAAGTTTGGGAAAGCACCGGCAGAAGAGTTTAAGTCCAGCTCGGTGCTGTTCAGGTGGCTAGATGGGTTTGGAACCAGCACCGACAAGTCTCACCAGCTACAACAACTTCACCAGATTTACGACCAAGATGGCGCGGAATTTTTATTTGCGATGTTGGCGCGACAAGTTCGCCTGCTGTTGAGTGCCAAAGACGATGGCCAACTCAAAGGTGCGCCGTTTATAATCGCCAAACTGCAGAAACAGGCCGCCGCCTTTTCTCAGGACAAACTTCTACAACTCCACACACAACTCCTTCAAATCGATCAAAATCAGAAAACTTCGAGCTCACGAATGACACTCCAACAGCAACTTGACCTTTTGGTTCTCACGCTGTAAAGTTAGTCGT
The DNA here is from genome assembly GCA_964443885.1 of uncultured Pseudomonadales bacterium. GTDB lineage: Bacteria > Patescibacteriota > Microgenomatia > UBA1400 > PJMF01 > OMIS01. The sequence goes on along the minus strand of CAYUES010000001.1, from coordinate 25,897 downwards.
GTTCATACTTTGTCATACTTTTACGAAAGGGACATATGCAAGTTGATGCTTCAATTTTTAAGGCTTACGACATCCGTGGTGTCTTTGGTAAACAACTCTTTGCTGAAACTGCGCCAGCGATCGGTAAAGCCTTTGCGCAAGTTCTCAAACCTGAAACTGTGATTGTCGGACGTGACGCACGCATTTCTAGCCCAGAGCTGCATGCCGGTGTTGTTGCTGGTCTGACTAGTGTCGGAGTCAATGTGATTGATGTCGGGATGGTTTCAACTGATATGTACTACTACGCATGCGCCACCAAAGAACTGCCTGGCATCATGGTGACCGCCAGTCATAACCCGGCTGAGTACAACGGCTTCAAGATGGTCAAAAAAATTCCCTACCTGTTGTCAGGTGATGAAGGCATTCAAGATATTCGCCAGCTTATCGAAAATGATGATTTTCCTCCCACTGCTGCCACTCCTGGCACAGTCGAGCAGTGGAGCATTATGGACGGCTTCATCGAGAAAATGCTCTCACTCGTTGACGTGACAACACTCAAGCCAATGAAAGTTATCATCGATACCGCCAACGGTATGGTCGGCCCTTCAGCAACGGAACTCTTCAAACATATTCCGCAAGTCACGATGACGCCAATGTACTTTGAACCAGATGGCACATTCCCCAATCATGGTGGTGATCCCCTGATCGAAGAAAATCGCAAAGAATTAATGGAGCGTGTCGTTAGTGAAGGCGCTGATCTTGGTTTTGCGTGTGATCCTGATGGCGATCGGTTTTTCTGCATTGATGCCAAGGGTAGATTTGTGTCTGGTGACTTCATGACAGCACTTCTAGCCAAGTACTTTTTAATCAAGTATCCAGGTGCGCCAATTGTCTATGACATTCGTGCTTCACACGCGGTACCAGATATTATTACGGCTGCAGGAGGCACGCCACTCTACAACCGAGTCGGTCATGCGTTTATCAAAAAGCGGATGCTCGATGAAGGCGCGGTCTTCGCAGGTGAAGTCAGTGGCCACTACTACTTCAAGGACTTTTTCTTGTGTGATTCTGGGTTAGCACCAATGCTTTTCTTGATGGATCTCTTGACTAAAACAGGGCAGACACTTGATCAAATGCTCGACGAACTCGGACAAAAGTACTTTATCTCTGGTGAGATTAACACCAAAGGGGTCGATGGCAAAGCTGTTTTGGCTCGAATCGAAGAAATGTATGGCCCTTCAGCTCAAGAAGTCTTGCACGTTGATGGAGTGTCATTGATTTATCCAGACTGGAACTTCAATGTCCGTACTTCCAACACCGAGCCGTTAGTTCGCCTCAACTTGGAAGCAACTTCAAAGGAAATGATGGAGCAGAAGCGAGACGAAGTTTTAGCAGTAATTCGACAGTAATCGGATATTGAAATTAACTAGTGTGTCTGTTTGCGTAAGGAGGCTTAGGAAGACGTCATTGTTACTGGAGGAAACTTGAGTGATTATGTATAGTCTGACTACGCAGTGAGCTATTGGCGAACGTCTCCTGCAGTAAACTGAGACACTAGAAAATTAGTAAAAATCAGAAAAGGAGCAGTATGGCAGACAAGTTGTTGGACTCACGTGAACAGATTGCTGAAATTGACAAACATAATGTGCTTGGCTCGATTGAGCAAATGAACAGCCAGGTGCAACAAGTTTGGGAAGTTGCAAAATCACTGCACTTCGACGACTCGTATCGCCAAGTAACTAATGTTGTGGTCGCTGGTATGGGTGGCTCAGTGCTTGGTACTCATGTAATTCAAACTGTTTTTAAAGACGAGCTCAAAGTCCCGGTCATAATTGTACCTGACTACACGTTGCCAGAGTTTGTCAATGAAAATACGTTGGTGATCGCTTCAAGTTACTCTGGTTCAACCGAAGAAACGCTGGCCGCAACTCAAGATGCTATTAACAAAGGTGCAAAAGTAACTGGTATTACGTCTGGTGGAAAACTTGCAGAACTACTCAAAGAGCACAACTTCCCCGTCTTAGTCTTCGAGCCAACCTACAACCCGTCCAACCAACCACGGATGGGACTGGGCTACTCAATTTTTGGTCAAATTGCGTTATTCGCACAAGCTGGCCTGCTCAACGTCACTGACGCAGAAGTTTCGGCGGTTCTTGAGGCAATTGCGAAAGCTCACTTGCTCTCTGGTGTTGATATTGCCGATGAAGTTAATCCTTCTAAGTTACTTGCATTTGAGTTCTCAACTCGTATCCCGGTGATTACAGCGGCTGGACACCTCGAGGGAGTCGCACACGTCTTGGCCAACCAACTCAATGAAAACGCAAAGACGTATTCTGAGTATCGAGTGATCCCAGAGCTTAATCATCACTTGATGGAAGGCTTGAAGTTTCCAGTTAATCTTGATGATGCGATCATCTTCTTTATTATCGAATCAGAGTTGTACTTACAAAGCAATCGCTTACGCGCCACCTTGACGTCTGATGTTTTAGAGCAGAACAAAATCGAACATCGCAGCCTAACACTCACTACCAAAACCAAGCTAGAACAAGCCTTTGAGCTGCTCGTCTTTGGCGCATATACGTCATTCTATTTAGCCATGATTCATAATCTTGATCCAGCTCCAATTCCTTGGGTGGACTGGTTTAAAGATCAGCTCAAGAAGCGTGGGTAAAAGCTGCAGTACATTCACTCAAAACTCTTGTATCATCACTACTCTGTAGTCGCATCTTTATTTTCCCTCATCAAATAGGGTATGATGAATATATGCCTAGCCCGGTGGTGATTCCAGTGGAACAATTTTTACATTTTGGACCTTCTCAGGTCGGAACACAGGGTGTGATCTTTGGCAAGTTATTTGCAGAAGGAATTCCGCTTCCTGAAACTCTTCTTATCCCACCAGAAACGTTATACCGTATTGCTCAAGAAAATAAACTTTTCAGCGTTCTTTCACAGTCCAGTCAAAGTCCTGATGACCTCGATCCTACCAAGCTGCAAAAGTTAAAAAAACACATTACAAAAACCCTCACCGAGCAGAAGCTACCGACTTGGTTTTTAAAAGAGCTACTTTCACAGTATCATCGTCGTTTTTCGGAACACTTTGTAGCAATTATTCCTGCCAACCACTACTTAGGTTTTGATCGCAGTGATTTTATGCACATTCAAGGCGAAGCTAACTTGATTGAGTCATTTTTAGCAGCCTGGGCAGAACTGGTTTTTAGAGCCGTTGAAAAACACCACCAACTTCGTCAAATTCACCTGGCACCAACACCCATTATTATCCAGGCACAACATCAGCCGGTCGTATCTGGATTGGGGTTTACGGCACACCCCAAAAAGGCCACCAAAAGTCAGGTTTTAATCCAGGCGATCTGGGGCAGTCCTGACCAACAGTTACTACTCGATGCTAGTGACTCTTTTTCGGTGGATGTGCGCAGTTGGCAAATTGTTGATCAAACGATTGCAACCAAAACCAAACAGTACCGTCGCGAAGCTGACAAATTAATTTCTTTCCCAGTCCCGCAACAGTACCAAAAACATGGTTCAGTAACGGAAGAACAAGTCCAAGCGATTGCTCAAATTGTCTTTGCGATCAAACAAAAACGCTTATCGCAGCAAATTGTAGCTTGGGAACTGACTAAAGAGGGCATCTTTATTACTGATATTACCGAAGATCTTGAGGAAGCTCTCAAAACCGCCCCGCTCAAAAAAACGATGACAAAGCTACTGATTTCGACTGGCAATCCCCAAAAACACTTGCCACACCTTTTTCCCGCTGTCGAGGGAATTGGGGTATTGCGCAGTGAGTACACGCTAGCCAAGTTTGGAATTCATCCGCTCCACGTCATTCAGTCCAAACAAAAACAGCAGTTGCTCAAAGAGCTTGTTGAGACGATTCATACGTATCAAGCAGCGTTACCGCTCAAGCCAGTTATCTACCGTTCACAAAACTTTACTTCCAGTGAGCTCCGTCAACTTCGCTACAGTGAAAACTACGAACCTTCCGAGCCCAATCCATACTTGGGATACAGAGGTGGGCTACAACTCAATCGCCAACCTCAGTTACTGCAGTTTGAGATTGAAGTTTTGAAGACCGCCTTGCATAAAACGCAGTCCTCACTGGCATTTTTAGTGCCGTTTGTCCGCACCCCGCATGAACTTGAGTACATTATTAGTGAAGTAGAGCGAGCAGGGCTTTTCAATAATCCTCATTTCTCGATCTGGATGCAAGTTAATACGCCTGAAAATATCTTGAACCTGCGTTCGTACCCCACCCACAAGTTGGCGGGACTTTCAGTCAATGCAAAAAGTTTGCATGCCTTACTACTTGGTATCGATCCTGATAATCCTGAAATCTACCAACACTACACGATGGATCAAACTGCGGTCTCCAAGCTACTGGAGCAGCTTGCTCAAACTGTCTTGGAGCTGCAAGAGCTGCGAACCTTGATGCAGCCCTTGCAACTCAATCTACATCTTGAGGATTACTCACACGACCTAGTAGCACAGGCCGTCAAACTCGGGTATCATGGAGTAGTAGTAAAACCCGCAGCTGCCCAAATTACTCATACTACAATTTCAGAAATTGAAGAAAAGCAGCTTGCATATTTACAATAAACTACGTATTGTTACTTATTGAATACTTATGGCAATCATTCAAGGAATATACGCGCGTGAAATCCTCGACTCTCGAGGTTGGCCTACTATTGAGTGCACACTTTGGCTTGATACAGGGGGTATTGTGGCAACTAGTGTTCCCACTGGTACTTCAATTGGAAAGTATGAAGCACTAGAGCTACGGGACAAAGATCCCAACCGCATGCTCGGCAAAGGTGTCTTGACGGCCGTCAACTATATTAATACCTATATTGCGCCACAAATTATTGGCAAAGATCCCACTAATCAAGAAGAAATTGACAATATTTTAATCCAGTTAGATGGCACACCAAATAAATCAAAGCTCGGGGTAAACGCCGTCCTCGCTGTTTCCCAGGCCACCCTCAAGGCTGGCGCACTTTCCCAGAACGTCCCTCTGTACTACTACATCATGCAAAAGTATCAGCTGACCCAATCACTGACAATTCCAACCTGTATCTACACCGTGGTAAATGGAGGAGAGCATGGAGCAAATAACTTAGACTTCCAAGAGTTTCAAGTTATTCCTGCTAGTCACTTGAGTTATGAAGGCTCACTCGACATGGCTGTCACTATTTTTCAAAAACTCGAAGAAGTGTTGATTTTAAAAGGAGCAATTCACTCGGTGGGACTAGTCGGTGGCTTCACTCCAAACCTGTATAGTAATAGTGACGTTTTTGAGATCATGGTCGAAACTATCAAAGCCACGCCGTATACCTTTACTCAAGATTTGTTCTTTGGTGTTGATGTCGCGGCTGAACAGTTATATTCAGGTGGCCGTTATACGATAAAAGATCGTTCACAACCGTATTCTGGCGAGGAACTACTGGCATACTATAAAAAAATGCGCGATATGTACAATGTATTCTACCTAGAAGACCCCTACCAGGAAGATGACACGAATATGTGGAAGGCAGTGACAGCCGAGATTGGTGAAACTACCAAGATCGTCGGCGATAGTTTCCTGGCTACTAATAAAGCAAAGCTAGAAAATGCCATTGCCAATAAACTTTGTAATACACTGCTGGTCAAACCAAACCAGGTCGGTACGATTACAGAAACAATCGAGGTGATTAAAGTTGCGAAGGCTGCTAACTGGCAGATCGTGATGTCACACCGGAGTGGCGAAACCAACGATGACTTCATTGCTGATTTTGCAGTGGGGGTGGGTTCTGACTACGCCAAGTTTGGTCCTACTAATCGAGGTGAACGCACCGCAAAGTATAATCGTCTAGCACAGATTAACTTTGAAATCGCCCAACACTATCAACAGCAAACACCTGCACAAACCCAAACTGCATAGTTGCGTATAACTGCCTCTGCCAGATATAGAAAAAGAGAGTTATAGTAGGAAGAGTATATGGATAGTAATCAAACCACCACACCCGTCGACTCTATTACTCCCGAAGTCCCTAGAACTTCGTTCGAGCCCATTGTAAGTGAGCTCGCCTTCAACTCCATGAGCCGAACCGGAAGTTATAAAGGAGTACGCCCAGTAGTACTCCTCGTACTTGATGGCTGGGGAATTGGTCCTGACAACCCTGGAAATGCAATTAAACGAGCAAAAACCCCAAACATCAACAAGTTTTGGCTATCTTACCCCCATACTCAACTTGAAGCCAGTGGCCAAGCCGTTGGCTTACCACAAGCAGAAAATGGCAATACCGAAACAGGCCATCTAAATATTGGTGCTGGCCACATTGTCTATCAAGATTTACCACGTATTAATATGGCAATTGCTGATGGATCGTTTTACTCAAATACTGCTTTTTTGAATGCGGTTAACCATGTTAAAGCGCATAACTCGACACTGCACTTGATGGGTTTAATTGGTGCTGGTGGCGTACATTCAAACATTGAACATCTCTACGCATTATTAAACTTTTGTAAGCAACAAGAAGTAAGCAAAGTGTACATCCACGGATTTACTGATGGCCGTGACTCACCTCCAACTTCTGGTATTAGTTACGTGCAACAACTCATTGATCACTGTAAGAGTATTGGTGTCGGAGAAATTGCCACGTTAATGGGCAGATACTTCGCGATGGATCGGGATAAACGCTGGGAGCGTATTGAAAAAGCCTACAATGCCTTAACTTTGGGAGATGGTCGTCAATGTATTCTTGATCCTATCCAAGCCATGCAGACCCAGTATGATCAAGGCATCACCGATGAATTTATCGAGCCCATCTGTGTCTGTAATAGTGATGGCACTCACCGTAGTATTGCTGATAATGATGCTGCAATTTTCTTCAACTATCGTATCGACCGCCCCCGTGAGTTAACACGAGCATTTGTGATGCCCGACTTTGAAAAAGGTGTGAAGCATGTTGCTTTTGACCCATATACTGAGAAATATGAGAAGACAAATATTCAACAGGATATAACTTCTCAAACTTTTCAAAGACAAAAAATTGTTGGTAATTTATACTTTGTGACGATGACCAACTATGAGGATGGACTCCCTGTCGATATTGGTTTCCCACCCCAAAATATTAAAAATCCGCTTGGAAAAGTTTTCGCCGACAATAGTTTGCGCCAGCTTCGCATCACCGAAACAGAGAAGGAGCGTTTTGTTACTTACTACATGAACGGCCAAAAAGAAGATATGTTCCCTGGTGAAAAACGGGTGATCATCCCTTCCAAAGGTGTCAAGTCATACGACCAAGCCCCAGAAATGAGTGCCTATGAAATTGCTGATGAGATGATCAAGTATCTCAAAACAAATACCTTTGATATCGTCATTGCCAACATCTGTAATGGGGACATGGTTGGCCATACAGGCAACTTAGAAGCAGCTATTAAAGCCTGTGAGGTGGTAGACGAGGTGGTAGGCAAGATCGTTAATCAAGTCCTATTACTAGGTGGTATGGTCTTTATCACTGCTGATCACGGTAATGTCGAAGAGATGATTAATAACCAAACTGGTGAAGTCGATACCGAGCATTCTTCTTATCCAGTGCCGTTTTTTGTGATTGGCAAACAGTTTACTCGTCCCAATATGCTGCCGACCGGCATTTTAGCTGATGTCGCACCCACAATTCTGAAAGCAATGGGGATTGAAAAGCCATCTTCCATGACTGGGCGCGCACTGGTTTAAGTGAGATTACACCTTGAAAAGGCAACCTCAGAAATGTATCAATTAGAGCTGACTTCAAAAACCGAAACTTCTTCCTCCCCAACTGACCCTCTTGGATATTAGATGATACAGTTAGACAGCTTAAGATCTAATTGTCGATTCGCCTCATGTTCGGCTATTCTAAGTGTACTTCGGGAAAGATACGCCCGAAACAAATTACTCAGTTTTTATACGGAAGGAACCCATGGCAGTTACACTATACAAACGACAACGACAGATTGTTGACTTTATTGCGCAGTATTTACAAAAAAATGGCTACTCACCAACGCTCAAAGAAATTGCAGAGTCAATTGGTGTCTCATCATTGGCGACAGTTCATGAGCATCTGCAAGCTCTCCAACGAAAAAAAGTTATTCGCAAGCATGAAGGCTCAGTACGCGGTATTGAGTTACTCGATCGCACATTTTTGAAGATGGCCGAAAGTATCGACTTGCCAGTGATGGGCTTTATTGCTGCTGGTTCACCGATTGAACCACACCACGATCCAAACGCAACTTTCAAAGTTTCACCAGAAATGATTAGTGGCAAACGTCGCTCGTATGTTTTACAAGTCAAAGGCGAGTCAATGATCGAAGATCATATCGCTGATGGGGATTATGTGGTGATTGAAGAAACCCAAGAAGTTCACGATGGCGATATCGTGGTAGCACTTTTGGATAACGGCTTAGCAACTTTGAAACGATTTTACAAAGAAATGACCCGCGTTCGGTTGGAACCTGCTAACGCAACGATGAGTCCCATCTATGCTACCAATGTTCAAATTCAAGGAAGAGTAGTCGGACTGATTCGTAAATTTCAGTATTAGATTTTAGGGCAGTACTGTAGAGAATATAGAAATACTATTGAGACTATGTATACTGATTTTTCATAGCTATAGGCTAGTACTTCAGCGAGAATAAGATTCTATAACATTCAAGTTGTTTGGCCTATATATTTTCCACAGGCGTTTTGATGATCCCAACTGTCTCTTGGATGAAGAAATCGACGCCATCGGACTCAATAACGATATAAGAGGCATTAGGTATACTACCGTGTTTTAGCTCCTGATAGGTAGCATAGCCTAAGTGAATTAAGAGACTTTTGAGCATTCCTGAGTGGGAAACGACTAAAATGTTGCTAGCAGCGTAGGCCACCGCTACTTCCCGCAAAAAGTTGATAAATCGACCGACCACTTCCTCGTCAGATTCAATATCTGAGCCCAATTTTTTGTGAAAAAGCTCTTTGGTGGCGACTGCTTCATGTTGCTGTAAGAGCTCTCGAAGCTCTCGTTGGGACTCAACGCTAAGCTCCTTTTCATACTTTCCGAAGCTACGCTCACGTAGTAACGCAGTTGTAGTGACCGCCAGCTTGCGATTACTGGCCACAACCGCCGCTGTTTGGCTTGCTCGCACTAAATCTGAGGCAAAAACAGCCGCAAACTCGACACCTTCTAAATCACTTGCCAATTGGGCTGCTTGTTGCTTACCACGCTCAGTAAGAGGGAAGTCTGCATGCCCTTGAATGACCCCCAACACATTACCTTCACTCTCACCATGGCGAACCAGGTAGAGGCGACAGTAGTTTTTTTGTTGAGCATTAGGCATTATTTTAATTATTATTTGCAGTTTACTCGAGTTAGCAGTGATTGACAAACACTGCTAATTTTGAATAAAAAAAATTTGTATTGGTATATCAACACAATTCTAGCTACTTATTTAATGTATCTAATATTATCAATTAGTATCAATAGTGATCAGTCACCCCTTGAGAAGTCTTATTACTTTACCACTTTTTGGGCTGAATTAAAAGGTTTCTCTTGATACGAGAGCTCTTGATTGACATAACAACGCATCACATATAAGTAGTCAGAAAGGCGATTGAGGTACTGCAAAAGTAGTGGCCGTACCGCGACCTCGCGACTGTACGAAATTAGCACACGTTCGCAACGTCGACAGACCGTTCGAGTCACATCCAACCATGCACCCAGTTGTGTACCGCCGGGAAGCAAAAATTGGGTCGTCCAATTGGCTGCCATGTGCTGTTGAAGACCGTCAGACCATGCTTCCAGTGACTTTAATTCTGTATTTTCGAGCTTGGTCTTGGGCGCGCCTGCAATCTCAGCTCCGAGGTAAAAAAGAGTGTTTTGGATGTGATAAAGGTTTTCAATCAACTTTTTATTATTTTTGTCGTGCAAAGCCGTGATATGCAGTGGTTCATACTGAGTAAGGACCACTCCCAGCCAGCTATTAAGCTCATCGAGGGTTCCGACCACCTCAAAAACCAAGGCATCTTTGGCTAAGCGGTGACCACTGGCCAAACCGCTTTCACCTGTGTCACCGGTCTTGGTTGAGATCTGAATGAGGGTGGGTTTTAGCATATTTCTTGTTATAGGTCTAGTAATTGGCCTAAAAAGTAAGTACTTTTCTCAAAATCTAGCTTTGAGTATACAATACCTTGTAGATATGTCAGTAACCGTTACCGTCGAGACCGATCCACTTTGTTTTAATAGCCTGGAAGCCGAGTGGCTGGCACTGCTCGAAGACTCACCAACTAATACAATTTTTCAGACCCCTCAGTTCTTAGCAGCCTGGTGGAAAACCTTGGGAAGCGGCACGCTCCAGGTTACAGTCGTCCGTGACTCTGCGGGAATTATGCAGGGAATAGCACCGTTGTACTTGACTAAAAATGCTGAGGGAAAAAGCGAGCTATGCTTTATAGGGTGTGTCAATGTTTCTGATACTTTGGATATTATCGTTCATCAAGCTGCTACAACCGAGGTGTATCAGGCGTTATATGCCCATCTAACCGCCCAAAACCAGGCTGATCAGCTATATTTGTGTAGTTTGCCGGAAGCTAGCCAGACTAGAGCATTTTTGAAGGACTCATTTCCTCAGGCTACTGAAACCGTCCAAGATGTCGCGCCCTACATACTTTTACCCAAGACATGGGAGGACTACCTGGCGAGTTTAGAGCGCAAACAGCGCCACGAAGTGAAACGGAAGTGGCGCCGTCTCGACGAAGTAGATCATCAGTTTGAAGTTATTACCGAAGAGACGGCTGCTCGAACTGCCCTTGATGAGTTCATTGCTCTACACAAGACTTCTTCTGCCGCCAAGCGTGAATTCTGGAACGAGCCACATCTGGTGTTTTTCCGAGAACTTGTACCAGCAATGGCGCGTGCAGGCTGGCTCAAGTTATTTTTCCTCAAGATCGAAGGCCAACGAGTGGCCAGCATGTTGTTGTTTGACTACAACAACGAGTACGAGTTGTATAACTCCGGGTTTGATCCTGCCTTGTACAAAGAAGTCGGGACTGGAGCAACTTTGACTGCGTACACAATTAAGCATGCAATCGAACATGGCAAACAAATTTATGACTTTTTAAGAGGTGGAGAAGAGTACAAGTATCGCCTGGGTGGAGTCAAGCGAGAAGTCTTTGATATTACGATACAACTATAAACCAGAATCAGAAGTACATTTATACTTTCTTTTTCCAGGGTGCTGTCTGGAGAATTGGCGCATAGACGTCGTCTTCCAGAGCAATTTCAAGATTTTTGATTTCTTCTGGGGTAGGTGGTTGATTCTGGAACTCAATCTGCGGAATTTCCTCGAGTAAACAGAGTGGCTGTTGTTCTGCCACTTCACCCATCGATAAGACTGCTGCTACTGCCAGCGCCTCGGCAATATTAATCTGCGTCATCTGCATTTCGTACCCAAATAAATCTTTTTCACCAATTCTATTGCGAACACCTTTGAAACCAGAGTGGGCGAGAGCGGTTCCGATCGTGCCCCATTTGAGAGGAATTGTTTTGCTATCAGTAATTAAAATACCGAGATTTTTAAGCCTATAGTGTGTTTTCACGCTCTGCCACAGGTCTGCAGCACTCTTATAGGACTCTTTAGGCAACTTCACGTATTGATTATCTGCATTGGACATATCAACACCGGCATTGACCGCCAAGACTTGATCTTTGATCGCCAGCATTACATCGTACTTAGAGTTACTGGCTTCGATATAGGCATCGGCTTCTTCACGAACAATTGCGTGTTTTTCTTCACGGCTGCCAGTCACGACTGGGGCAACATTGCCTTCACACAAAGCCACGATCTTGGACGTGACCGCAATCACCGAGTTTTCAGGAATAGTTGGAAAGGCAGCTTTGACGATCTCAAATAGGTTGTCGTTGACGTGGACAATTGGTGTTTTGACGGGAGTAATTTTCATCTTGGCACATAGTATACCGCGAGAAGCATCAAAAGTGATGGGTGTTGAGCAAGATTACTGCTTGATACCTATTACAGCCCCAAGACTTTGCAGTGCTTTTCTTGTATAATAGACCATTCCATGAAATTCCAACTCCAAGCACCATTCCAGCCTACCGGCGATCAACCAGCCGCCATCAAAGAACTAGTCAGTGGCCTGAATGAAGGCAAAGATCATCAAGTCTTACTCGGCGTAACTGGCTCGGGTAAAACGTACACCATGGCCAACGTGATCGAGCAGACACAGATGCCGACACTGATTATCGCCCATAACAAAACCCTGGCCGCCCAACTCTACCAAGAATTCCGTGATTTTTTCCCAAAAAACGCCGTCAGTTACTTTGTCTCGTACTACGACTACTACCAGCCAGAGGCCTACATTCCCAGTTCCGATACCTACATTGAAAAAGAGGCGACTATTAATGATGAGATTGATAAACTACGCCTCGCCACCACTGCTAACTTATTGACCCGCCCAGACACAATCGTGGTGGCTTCGGTTTCTTGTATCTATAACTTAGGATCCCCAGTTCAGTACAGTCAAAACACGATGGAGATGATGGAAGGCGAAGTTATTTCCCGCGAGACGTTACTGCTCCAACTTTCCAACTTACAGTACCAACGCTCAGATGCAGATCTCAAACGCGGTACCTTCAGGCTGCGCGGAGACATCATTCAAGTTTGGCCGGCGTATGAAGATATTGCTCTCAAGATCGAAACTCTCGAAAACAAAATCACCAGCATTAACTGGATCGATCCAGTCACTGGCAGTGTGACGATGCCGCCGCGCTCAGAAGCAGTTCCGCCTTCGGCAATCGGTGCAACGACCACGACACCAGCGCCAACTCGCAAACGCTTTACTTTGTATCCAGCCAAGCACTACATTATTAGTCAAAGTGATCAATCAGCTCAGTTTGCGCAAATTGAAGCTGACTTAAACTCCCGTGTTAAAGACTTAACCGACCAAGGCAAAGTCGTTGAAGCGTACCGCTTGAAACAAAAAGTCGGTCACGACATCGATATGCTCAAGGAACTTGGGTTTGTGAATGGTATTGAAAACTACTCTCGCTACTTCGATGGCCGCCAACCTGGCCAGGCTCCATTTACCTTGCTCGACCACTTTGTGGCGAGTGCTGAACGCTTTAATAATGGAAAGTACCTCACTTTTGTTGATGAAAGTCACATCACTTTACCTCAAGTGCGTGGTATGCATGCTGGTGACTCTTCACGTAAAACGACGCTTATTGAGTATGGTTTTAGATTACCCAGTGCGCTGGATAACCGCCCGCTCAAGTCCCATGAGTTTATGGAGCGGATTCGCCAGGCGGTCTATGTTTCGGCCACGCCAACCGAGTACGAGATCTCACTAGCAGGTGGCGAGACTGTTGAACAGTTGATTCGGCCGACTGGTCTGGTAGATCCACCGATTATTATTCGGCCCACGATGCGCCAGATTGAAGACTTGGTTGTGGAAGTGATTGCGCGCAAAAATATTGGCCAACGTGCGCTAGTGACTACCCTGACAAAGCGGATGGCTGAAGCCTTGACCGAGTACTTGAATGATCCAGAGAAAATCAAACGACTCGTGAAAGAGCGACTCGAACAAGTCGCTGACACCAAACAACAAGATACCAGTGAAACTATTCAGCTACTAGAAGGCTTACTGCCCGTTGAGACGATGGAGATTGGTAAAATTCCTGATGAGTGGTTGCACGCCACCCAACACCTCACTCCATTACCGACAGACCTCGAGTCACTTCAGTACCCTAAAGTGGCTTATTTACACTCTGATATCGAAACTTTAGAGCGTTCGGATATCTTAGATGACTTGCGCCGTGGTGAATATGACGTTGTGGTTGGCATTAACTTGCTGCGGGAAGGTTTGGACTTACCTGAAGTTTCACTGGTGGCAATCTTAGATGCAGACAAAGAAGGCTTTTTGCGGTCGCGGACTTCGTTGATTCAAACCATGGGACGGGCGGCGCGGCATCAAGAAGGTCAAGTAATTTTGTATGCTGATGTTTTGACTAAATCAATGCGCGAAGCAATCATGGAAAGCCAGCGCCGCCGAGTTATCCAGCTGGAGCACAACGCCAAACATGGAATTACCCCACTTGGTATTAACAAACCATTTCGTGAGCGGATGATCGAGAAACAAGCAGAAGATGAGGTAGACGAGAAGGGCAGAAAGAAAGCTAAAGCTGGTGAACCTGAACCATTGATCGTCAACTTAAACAAGCTCGAGCAAATTGATATTAATCAAATTAAACCTGAAGAGCTGACACCAAGTGATAAACAGCACCTGACTTCAAAACTGCGCCGCCGCATGCTCAAGGCTGCCAATGATATGGACTTTGAACTGGCCGCAATCTTGCGTGATACGATTGGGAAACTAGAGTAATTAGAATCTAGTAATTTAATTGAACATCATTCCTAAAACAACCAAGCCAATTGGCAAGAGTAGCCAGAAGACTAGTTTCTTTGGATACTGTTGTTTGAGTAACTTCCAACCAAAAATAAAAGCGTACGCAAAGAAACACAGCCACAGTAAGACAATAAAGCTGAAGAGTTGTGGACCATCCTTGGAAATTCCAGTAAATGCATAATCAGCAAGAAAACTTATCAAGTTAATCACACCAAACAAAAGTAAGAGGGCACCATAAACTGAACCTAGAATTTTTAAGAATTTCATAAAACTAGTGTAGCACACATAGCAATTGATACTGTTTTTCCCAGTCTTTTAGACTCGAAATTTAACCGAAGGTGCGGTATACTAGTAAGCTATCGACTTTGCGCTTCATAGGACTTTTTTGGCGCGCAAACACACGAAACAAATATTTATGAGTACACAAGATACGATCACAATCACCGGCGCCCGTGAACATAACTTAAAAAATGTTTCAGTCGAGATTCCCAAGAATAAACTGATCGTTTTCACCGGTCTTTCGGGCAGTGGCAAAAGTTCTTTGGCGTTTGATACCTTGTATGCAGAAGGCCAGCGTCGCTACGTCGAAAGTTTATCTTCGTATGCTCGCCAATTTTTGGGTGTGATGCAGAAACCCGAAGTCGATCACATTGAAGGCTTGTCGCCTGCGATCTCGATTGACCAAAAAACCACTTCTCACAACCCTCGCTCAACAGTCGGCACGATTACTGAAATTTATGACTACCTGCGCTTGTTGTTTGCTCGGGTCGGCCGCCAATACTGTCCCGATTGTGATATTCCCGTTTCAACTCAATCAATTGATGAGATCGTCTCGAAGGTACTTTCGGATACTAAAGTGCGAGCAATGGAACGACCAGCTCGTTTAATTATTTTGTCACCAATCGTTCAAGGTCGAAAAGGGGAGTTCCAAGGTTTATTCCAAAACTTACAGAAAAAAGGGTACTCACGTGTTCGGATTGACGGGGAGATGTTTGACTTAAATCAGAACTTTAGTCTATTAAAGAACAATAAACACGACGTTGATGTGGTGATTGATCGGGTAGTCATTTCCAAAGAGCAGCTCAAAGATGAACAAGAACAAAAAACCTTGCGTAGTCGCTTAAATCAATCAATTGAAGAATCATTAAAACTGGCTGAAGGAATGTCGATTATCTCATTTGTGAACGATCAAACGATGACGTTTCCAGAGAATCCTGAAGATGTTGAGGATTTAGTATTTAGTGAAAAATTGGCTTGTAGCAACTGTGGTCGCTCCTTTAGTGAGCTCGAGCCTCGGCTTTTTTCTTTCAACTCACCGCAGGGTGCTTGTGAGACTTGCAACGGACTGGGATCATTACTCAAAATTGACGTCAATAAAATGATTGCGCCCGCTTTGACTTTGAGTGAAGGTGCGGTGATTCCGTTTGCTCGGGTCTTGAGCGGAGATTCTTGGTGGACCCGTCTGGTCCAAACAGTTGCTGAAGATCTCAAGATTGATTTTCGTCGTACTGTCTATGAGGAAATGCCAGAAGCCGCCCAACAACTTTTGCTCTATGGTTCAGACAAAGTCTATACCGTGAGTGGTGAGAATCGCTTTGGCAAAGAAACGAGCATTCAAGAAAAGTTTGAAGGTTTTGTTACCAACTTAGAGCGCCGTTACAGTGAAACCGACTCGCCGTATATCAGATCTGAAGTAGAGCAGTACATGAATCGCCAGATCTGTCCAACCTGTAATGGTGATCGGCTCAAAGATGAGCCACTGGCTGTTAAGATTAATGAATCGAACATTGCCCAAGTTACACAACTGCCAATCGAAGAGTGTTTACACTGGCATGAGAACTTGCAAAAGAAAAATATCATTTCTGAAAAAGAAGCCCAGATTGCTGACTCGATTTTGAAAGAAATTGTAATTCGTTTGAACTTCTTGGTTTCAGTCGGGCTTAACTACCTAACTTTAAATCGCGAAGCATCCACTCTAGCTGGTGGTGAGGCTCAACGCATTCGCTTGGCTTCACAAATCGGAACTGGCTTGACTGGCGTTTTATACATCTTGGACGAGCCAACGATTGGCTTGCACCAACGCGACAACCGCCGCCTGATCGAAACGCTTAAAAACTTGCAAGAAAAAGGCAACACCGTCGTGGTCGTCGAACACGACCGTGACGTGATGCTGGCTGCCGACTATGTTTTGGACTTTGGACCAGGTGCTGGCCAACATGGTGGCAGGATCGTGGCGATGGGCACACCTGAAGAATTAATGAAAAATAGCAAATCAATAACGGGCAAGTACTTGAGTCGCAAAAAAGATGTGGTGCGTGAGACCCCAATTCTCACTAAACGAAAGTACGTTGACGTTGATGACGTTAACACCAGCCTGACCCAATCAATTCGCATTTCTGGCGCAACTCATCACAACCTCAAAGGCATCGATGTCGAGTTTCCGCTCAACAAACTCGTTTGTATTTCAGGGGTGTCGGGATCTGGTAAATCAACACTTTTATACGAAACGCTATATCATCATTTGAGTGAAAAAATTGGCAAGAAAACCGACACGATGGGTGCAAAAATCAGCAGCATTAGTGTGCCTGACGATGTTCGTCGAGTCACTTTAATTGATCAAAGTCCGATTGGCAAGACTCCTCGTTCTAACCCCGCCACCTACACTAAAATTTTTGACTACATTCGGACACTCTTCACACAAACTCAAGATGCCAAAGTCCGTGGTTTTCTATCAGGTCGCTTCAGTTTTAACGTCAAAGGTGGCCGTTGTGAAGCGTGCCAAGGCGATGGCCAAATCAAGATTGAGATGCAGTTTTTACCAGATGTGTACGTAACGTGTGATGTCTGTAAAGGCAAACGTTACAACCAAGAAACTTTGGAAGTGCAGTACAAAGGCAAGAACGTCAGTGATATTTTAGATCTGACCGTGGATGAAGCGGCTGAGTTTTTCCAGGGCAACAGTACCTTGGGCAAAAAACTAGAAACGCTCCAAGCTGTGGGACTCGGGTACATTAAACTCGGCCAACCAGCGCCGACACTTTCTGGTGGTGAAGCGCAACGGGTGAAGCTGGCTAAAGAACTTTCGACTCGTAGTTTTGAACATGTGGTGTACTTACTCGATGAACCAACCACCGGGTTGCACTTTGCAGACGTTCAAAAACTACTGACTGTTTTAGAAAAACTAGTTGGCCAAAACAACACGGTAATCGTGATTGAACACAACCTCGATGTTATCAAAAATGCTGACTGGGTGATTGATCTTGGTCCTGAAGGCGGCAATGGTGGCGGCGAGATCATCGCGACTGGCACGCCTCGTCAGCTGTCGCAAGAAGAGAAGTCACACACTGGCAAGTTCCTCAAAGAGGAATTTGAGCACCAAGATGCCAAGCGCAGTGAGTAGCTGTCAATTCGAACTATCTTTGGTAGATGTTAAGTTCTTGAATTAAGCCACCACGGATACTTTTTAATATCCAAACTACAACCACTCCAAAAATAAATCCTGAGATGTGACCAGTAAATGCAGTATTTTGTACTGATTCAGACAGTGAAGATTGCAACATAAAAGAGAAAATCTGTACAACTATCCAACTCGTAATTGCCAGCCATGTAGGTATATTAAAAAAACTGTTCCAAAGCATAATTCTAATATTTTTGGATGGATACAGCAATAAATAGCCACCCATTACTGCAGAAATAGCCCCACTTGCACCCACTAAAGCAAATTCTGGATTAATAGGATTTAGAGAATAAACTAGAGCTGAAAATACACCAGCTGCTAGAAAAAATAGCATAAATTTAGCGTGTCCTAACCGCAACTCAACATTATCTCCAAAAATCCAAAGATATAGCATATTAGAAATGAGATGTTGAAGATTTAAATGAACAAACATATAGGTAAAAAGACCATGTAAATCAAGTCCTTGCCAGAGTTTTGCAGGAACCAATCCAAATGCAGTAAAAAATAATTCTGTATCTGCAAAGAATAGCGTTTGAAAAAGTAATGAGAGACAACAAAGCACAATAATTCCTATTGTTACACCTGGAAAACCGACAGTCTCAGCTGTATCTCCAACAGGAATTGGAACTGTTGTCAGGACTGCACCATTAAACTGAGAGTAACTTTCAACTGAGTTTTGTCGCTCTATATCTTCAGCAATCGATACACCAAGTGCTTTTAATTTAGGATTGCCTTTGAAATATCTGGCTAATACCAAAAACTCAGCCTGTTCAACCCATAAGCTCGAACAGGCTGAACACTTCTCAATTAAAATATTGGAATCATATCCATAGTTAATAACCTGTAAAGCAGTCCCATCAATAGGACAGTTCTTTTGAGTTTTAACAAAGATAGGTTTTATGATTTTCTTGTTTATCTCAATTTTTGCATCATCAATAGTATTTTCAGGATTGAGAAAGAATGCATGATCTGCCAAGTTCTTTGGTTTTAGCAATACTCCCTGACATTGAGGACAGTAGTGATAGTAATAATTATCTGGTGATTGAACTTCAATCAATTGAAGTTCACATTGAGGGCAGAGCAGAGCAGAATTATGCATATTGGAATTTTCTCCATTGTAGCCTAAAAGTAGTACTAAGATAAATCGCTTAAATAACGGTATAATGAAGTCATGTATTCGCGTAAATACAAAGTTATTATTGCGCTCAGTTTTGCTGTGAGTGTAGCTATTGCAAGTATATTCTTGGATTCTGCTCAGGTTTTAGCCCAAACTGCCACCGGGAGCGCCCGCCCAGCTGTCCGAACCGCCACTAGTTCCGCCCGAGCAACACCCCGCCCGACGCCCACTCCAGAACCACCCGCTGATCCAAGCAAACCATTTTCTACCAGTCTTGAAACTAGCTACGACGTGGCTGATTCTGGTATGACGACGGTTACCAACACCTTTACCGTCACCAACAACTCACCGACCACTTTTCTCAAGGAATATGGTTTGCAACTCCACTCAACGAGCATTCAAAACATTGTCGTCAAAAATAATAAAGAAACAATTGATCCTCAAATCAGCACCGACAGTAACACTACTTCAATCAAGATTGCATTTCCTGATGAAGTAGTAGGCCAAGGTAAGAAGCGAACTTTTTCAATTTCGTATCAAAGTGCCGATATTGCCGCTATTGCTGGCAAAGTCCTCGAGGTGCACATTCCACCCTTTACTAGTAGTGAGCAGTATACTTCGCGTAAAATTGTCTTGAACACACCCTTGAAGTTCGGACGAGCCACGCGTATTACGCCCGAATACACGTCCGTCACTTTTAATGGAACTTCATTTGTAACCACCTTTGATCAGCCGACCCAAACTTCAATTTCCGCTTTTTTTGGTTCAGAGCAGTACTACAAAATGACACTGCGCTATAACTTGGAAAACGAAAGTTCTAGCCCTGGCGTAGCTCAGATTGCGTTGCCGCCAGATACTCAGTTCCAGCGAATGCATTTCTACTCACTTGAGCCTTCAACGAGTAACATTAAGATTGATGAAGATGGCAACTGGATTGCAACGTATACCGTCCCGCCCCAGTCTCAGCTCCCAGTTTATTTGACCACCGGAGTTAAACTGTTGCTCGATGCTGATCCCACAGTACCCGTTATCAAACCCACGCCACAACATGTTAAAGGTATGAAGTTTTGGGATACACATTCTTCACTTATCAAAGAAAAAACTCAACAATTTAATACTCCAGAATCAATTTATAATCACATCGTTGATAGTTTTTCTTATTCATATGCAATTGCCGAGCAAAATGTCGCACCAACCCGCCTAGGAGCTGAAACTGCGTTTGCTCGGCCCACCGATGCCGTCTGCCAAGAATTTACCGATGCATTTGTGACAATGAGTCGCGCGGCAGGTGTTCCAGCTCGCCGCTTAACAGGCTATGCATACACTCAAAATTCACAGTTGCGTCCAGTTGCTTTGAGCGACGACGTCTTACATGCCTGGCCCGAATTCTTCAATGCTGAAAGTAATCACTGGCAACAAGTCGATCCTACCTGGGAGAATACCACCGGTGGCGTTGATTATTTTCATCAATTTGACCTGAGTCACATTGTTTTTGCAATTAATGGCGCTTCGAGTACCACTCCATATCCGGCGGGCGCATATAACTTGGCTGTTGGGGAATCAAAAGATGTGGAAGTCGAGTTTGCCGATAACTTTCCAAGTATCAAACCTGAGCTAGAAGTTGGATTCAGTCCACGCCAAGTAGGGGGAGTAGGCTTACCTGGAGCATACTTACTACAAATTACCAACAAAACTGCTCAGGCATGGTACGATATAGATACAAAAATTGAAAGCAGTGATTCTCAAGTATTAATAGAGTATGAAGGATTGCCTAATCGCGCAATTTTACCGTATCAGACAGTAGTGATTCCTATTCAGCTGAGCGTTAAAAATTGGTCTGTTATGCAAACGGTACCACTTTCGATTAAAATTACCTTACCAGAACATGGCACAGTATATGAGTCCAACCAAGACGTCAGCGCCGGCAACAAAATCCTCGCCCCGTTCAAAGACCCGAACGTCATCTTTGGCGTGGTCACCGGTGTTATCATCCTTGCCGTTGGAGCCGGGAGTATACTGGTTTTTAGACGAAAGCGGTAAAGTCCTCTACGTTGGTAAAGCCAAAAACCTCAAGCGCCGCGTTACTTCCTACTCGTATACCAAAAAACTTTCCAATCGAATTCATCAGCTTGTCACTACCGCCAGCCACGTAAAGTTTAAGATTTTGGAAAGTGAACTCGAAGCCTTGTTGGTTGAAGCCGAGTTGATTCGCACCTACTTACCACAGTTCAATGTGGCACTTAAAGACGACAAAAGTGCGTTGTACATTCACATTACAAAAGAGGAGTTTCCTCGAGTTGAAACCGTCCGCAAAAAAGAGATTATTTCTTATCATTTGCCCGGCACCATCATCGGCCCCTTCCAAAGTTTTTATAAAGTTCGTGAAGTTCTCCAGATTGCACGAAGCATTTTTAGCTGGTGTAATCATCCTGCTTCAGCCCAGCGTGGTGAAGTCAAAAAACCTTGTTTTTACTATCACATCCGACTCTGTTCAGGTGCCTGTGTCGGCCAGATTTCTGCTGAAGAATACAACGAAAATATCCAAGCATTGGTACTGTTTTTACGCGGTAAAACCAAAGAAGTCTTGAGTGAATTAAAGCAAAGCATGCAAGAATATTCGGCTCGTGAAGAGTATGAAAAGGCCGGAGTAGCGCGTAATCAAATCAATATTATCAAAGAGGTCACCAGCAAACAGTATCGATTGAAACCTGATCTGGTCGCATCGGTCTCACTTTCATCAAATGAAGTGGAAGATCAGCTGATTTATTTACGTAAATTACTGCATACCTACCAGGCCATACCGGCGACGTATGAGTTGAATCGCATCGAAACCTACGACGTTAGTAATATCGGTGGCCAACAAGCCTCAGTGGCAATGGTGACAACGATCAAAGGCGAGATGGACAGTAGTGAGTACCGACTTTTTAATATTCGTACCCTCAATACACCAAATGACTATCAGATGATGAAAGAAGCATTGCTGCGTCGACAAAATCATCCTGAATGGGGCAAACCAAACTTGGTAGTCATCGATGGTGGCAAAGGCCAACTGCGTGCCGCCCTTTCTATCTGGCAGTGGGACTGCCCAGTGATTAGTATCGCCAAAGATCCCGATCGAATTATTATTCCCCATCTGCACTGGACAACCAAGCTGACTGAAGATACCAGCAAGTTAGAAAAGTTGCAGTATCACATAATTAAGCTACCAGAAACTCATCCGGCGCTGCGCCTCGTGCAAAAGGGCAGAGATGAAGCTCACCGCTTCTCTAAAAAGCAGTTTAGCCGGCGTAAACTGAAAGAGATGTTTGAGTAGGTCTCTATGACGTGAGTTCAACAGCCCTTTAATAGGTTTACTCAGTTCTTAAATCTGTCTATACTGTGTACATGTTTCGTCCGATTGTTCGCACTGCTTTAGTACTATTGATTCTAGCTTGGCTCCTGCCCACGGTCGGGATTTATAACTGGGTCACGCTCTTAATCGCTAGTATTGTCATCACGATTCTTTTTGGACTGATCAAGCCAATTCTCCATATCCTGCTGCTGCCCATCAATATCGTCACGCTCGGTTTTTTCTCGGCAGTGATCAATACCATTCTGTTATATGTGGCTATGTATCTGGTGCCCGGCTTCAGCATCACCCCAATGGAAGTCTTTGGCGTCTACCTCAATCAGTTCTTATCAATCATGTTTATTTCATTTTTACTTGGCTTTATGATGTCTATCGCCAAAAAAATTATCTAACAGGGTATAATACACACCTATGAAACAATTATCGTTCGCATTTATCCTCGCGCTTACTGTCTACGTCACTACAGCAACTGGGTATAGTTCAATTACTTCACTTGCATTTGCGCAAACTACGATATCGCAAACCACTCCAAACACCTTTGAAGGTGAAGTAATCCTCGAAGCAACATCGAGTGGTGATGCTTCAATGAGTGCAGCCGCTGCGACGGCTTCTGCACAAGTCGAGCAAATTATTCAAGAAAAAAAAGATAATGACATTACCAATAGTGGTAGTGTTCAAAAGGGTAAGCTCGCGAGCTATTTAGATGAGCATCCAATTTCAGAACTCAGTTGGTACAACGCCATGCAACATGGTATTCGCGGCGCTATCGAACGCGGGCTTCCAGCCAACATCGTCGTGTTGATCATTTTGTTTCCTTTAATTACCGCTATTATTTCTGCTTCACGCCACTTAATTGGTTTACAAGGCTTTGGTATTTATATTCCAGCGGTGCTTTCAGTGGCATTTTCTTCAACTGGAATTAGTACTGGTGTCGTAATCTTTACAGCAGTGTTGCTTTCCACCATGTTACTACGTGCGCCACTACAAAAACTCAAACTCCAGTACCTCCCAAGAACAGCGCTTTTGCTATGGGGCGTCTCTATGATTATCTTGGGATTCTTAATTCTAGCTTCCTACACTGGCTTTAATACGTTCCTGACATTAAATATCTTCCCACTCTTGATTATTATTCTATTGATTGAGAACTTTATGGAGACTCAACTTTCAAGTACTCGTAATCAAGCATTTCAACTCACTATCGAAACGCTCTTGATCGCGACTGTCTGTTCACTGCTAATTAGCTGGGAACCTTTACAAAAAGCAGTCCTCCTTAATCCAGAATTAACAGTGATCGGAGTAGCTCTCTTTAATATTATTACCGGTAAGTATTCTGGCTTACGGCTTCTTGAGTACATTAGATTCCGAACCCTCATGGAGCAGTAGCCTATGGTAAAAGCACACGACATCCTCGGGATGAATGCCCGCCAGCAAGAGTATGTTTCACTCAATAGTAACATCGCCAAGGCTTTTTGTAGCTCAAAGTACGCGACTAAAGTTTTACTAGAAAATAAAGATATTCCCACTGCTAGGATATATGGCATTCTCACTTCAATTGATGACGTAAATGAATTCGAGTGGAATACACTCGAAAAAAACTTTGTACTCAAACCAACCAACGGTAACGCAGGAAAAGGTGTCGCCATTTTTCGACAAAAACTCGAAAACAAAGAAATTTGGGCTGATACTCAAGGGAAAAACTGGACACTTGATGAAATTAAGTTACATTGCTTTGATATTCTCGATGGTCAATATAGTACCTATGGCACGCAGCATCAAGTAATTATTGAAGAGCGAATTCTAATTCACTCGGTTTTTGACAAGTATGCCTACCAGGGTACTCCAGACGTTCGGGTGATTGTCTACAATCATATTCCTGTGATGGCAATGCTCCGTTTACCTACCCGCGAATCTCAAGGTCGTGCCAACCTTCATCAAGGTGCAATTGGTGTAGGGGTAGACATCGCAACTGGAATTACCACTCATGCAATTACTGGTGATGGCAAACAAACTCAGTTTTTACCAGATAGTAAACGAAAACTAAATGGACTTAGACTGCCATTTTGGAAGAAAACCTTACAAACTGCCGTAGAAGCTGCTGATGCCGCTGGTCTCGCATTTTGTGGCATTGATTTATTTATCAGCGAAGAAAAAGGGCCACTTGTTGTTGAGTTAAATGCCAATCCTGGTCTTTCAATTCAGCTCGCCAACCAAGCAGGTATGCGTCGCCGCTTAGAGCGACTGCGTGACTTAAATGTCTTGAATGCCGACCACGGCGTTCGGATTGGCCAAACTCTTTTTGCAGAAAGTTTTGCCGATAAAATTAAGGCCGAAGATGGTTTAATAATCATTCCACCTCGAGAAAAAATCACTGTTTACGACGATATTAAAGGTGCGAATGGCCATGCCAATGAAGTTGAAGCACTCATGAATACTGGTCGATTTCGAAGCGCAATTTCCCGGCAACTTGCCGAGGAGTTTGAGTTAATTCAAGTCGAAGATCTGCTCTGGTACCAGAGTGAACGCGACGAAGCTAAAGCCCCCGTGATTGAAGTGAACCTTAAAATTCGTTCAAGAAAAATCAAGACAGGTATGGTAGTCTTGAAACGTCTCGATAAATCTCCGTATAAAGTAGAGATCGGCCGACATGACTTATCAGGATTTTTAGTAGGAGAGAATGAGTAAAATCATCAGTAAAACCGTACCGCTTAATATATTAGAAGAAAAAAAGAAATTCTTTGCGAGTAGTACATATAATCCACAGTTCAAGTATGCCTTGCCCAGTGATACAGCTGAACTGACTCAATGGGGCTTTCCTCAAGAAAAGTACTACAAATACATCCTTGAAATGCTGCCACGGACGTCGGCACATCCAAAAAATCCAAGTGAAATTATTACTGTTGAAGAAATCCGTGCAGTAATCGAAACATTTAACTCTCAGCAACAACTTATTACACCTCTTAAAGTTCACTTCTCGGATTCATACGTTTCACGCTGTCGAGTCTTACCAGGCAATATTTTCTTTCAACTTCCAATTGCGTACTCGCGCGTCCAGTTTTTAGGATTAATGCGTCATGAACTAGAAACACATATTCTTCGGCTTCATAACAATCTACTCCAACCCTGGGTGGCCGAAGTATTTCCTGACAATGCCATTCGACGGACGGAAGAGGGACTGGCAAATATTCATACCTTTTTGTTTCGTGAAGACAAGCTGATTCGCAAAACATATTGTTCCTACTTGGCCACTTGGATTGCGCAATCTGGTTCATTTAGAGATGTTTACGATACTCTTCGTTCGTATAACTTTGAGGAGGGTACGAGCTGGAACGTCGCCGTTAAAGTAAAGCGTGGCTTAACAGATACCAGCCAACCCGGTGGTATGACTAAAGAAATCTGTTATCTTGAAGGAACTATTCAAGTCTGGGACTGGATCACTAATCAAAAAAACGATCCGCATCAGTTGTACTTGGGTCGAATTGGGATTGAACAATTGGCAGAGCTAGCACCACAGGCTAATCAATACAACCTCCTTTTTCCAAGTTTTTTTGAAGATATGGA